>CAZFLS010000120.1:0-4062 GCA_964518815.1 uncultured Candidatus Peribacteria bacterium | reverse complement strand
CTCTACCACTGAGCTACCCTGGCAAAAATATTTTCAAATAATATCAATCTTAAACGGAGCCTATTATATGAAAAAAAAATATAAATCAAAAAATTTTTAACTATTTTTTACTTTTTTTTAATTATTTTTTATAAATATGATTTAAAAAATTAAAATAAGGCATTTATATTGGTACAAAATGGTATGAATTTTATTTTTTAAATTAAAAAATAAAAATTTTCTTTATTTCATATTTCTATATTTTTTGCATCAAAAAATCAATAATATTGATATTTTTTATTCATTCATAAGTCTGACCAAAGGAATCATCCATACTTATTACATATTTCGGATAAGAATCTTTTATTTCAAGCAAGTTATTAAATTCTCTTTTTACGACTTCATCTGAAGTAAACAGATAACAAACCTGTAAATATATTTTTTCTGAGTTTTTTATAGCAATAAAATCTATTTCTTTTTCTCACAAGACTCAAACAAAAACTTCATATCAATTTTTTTTCAAGTGATTATAGACAAGGTTTTCAAGAATTTTACCTACATCTTGAGAAAATGTAAATCAATAAGAATTTCTTATTCAGATATCTGTAAAATAATATTTATCAATTTGTTTCAAAACTTCCTTTCATTTGATATTATATCTCTTTACATCATTTACAATATATGGAATTTGTAGGTATTTAATGTAATTACTTACCGTAGAAAGAGAAATATTTTTATATCAAATTTCTACAAGATAATTATAAGTTTTTCTTATAGATAAAAGATTACCAATATTATCATAAATAAAAAAAAGTATTTTTTCCAGTAGTTTCACGTCTTTTATGTTAAATCTAGCTACTATATCTTTAAATATAATTGAATTTAAAGTAGTTTTGATATAATTTAATTTTAGATCTTTATTATCTACACATAAAATTTCTGGTAATCATCAATAAGTAACATATTCATTAAATAATTCCTTTGAATTTTTTGCTTCTTTGTAATCTAAAAACTCTGTATAATCAAACGGATAAATATCTAGTCAAACATATCTTCAAGTAAGAAATGTAGATAACTCGGAAGAAAGCAATGACGAATTTGAGCCAGAAATAATTATTTTATATTTTTTTTCACTAAATCTAGCTCTGATAAATTTTTCCCAAACTTTGATATCTTGAATCTCATCTATTACGATATATTCAATATTTTTATTTTGTTTTATATAAATTTCAAAAATATCTGTAAGATCTTTAACTTCATTAATTTTACTTCTTTCATCCAATTCTTTATTGATATAAAAAATTTTATCTTGAGAAATACCTAGTTTTTTGAGATATCATAAAATAACATAAGATTTACCTACTCGCCTTTGTCATTGTATTACAAGTATAGTATCTAGCTCCAGATATTCTCTTATTTTATCAATATAATAATTTCTATAAAATATTTTTCTATCTAAAAACTCTAAGCTTTTCTTAACTAAATCCATCGTACAAATATTAAAAAATATGATTTATGTACAGTATACCAAACAAAATTATAAAATCAAGTTTTTTAGTTAAATTTTATTTTGTCGCATCATAAAAAGCTTTTACTTCGAAGTCAGAGAAAGCTCGGTTGTAGATGTAGACTTCGTCGATAATGCCAGAAAAAAAATTCACTATCACCTCCATCTCCTCTTGTTCAAAAATTTTTTTGACTTTTAATTTTTTGCTTTACTTTGTACTAGATAACTTTGTACTTTCCTTAGTATCAATAACAATACATAGTCTTATTTCAAAATAAGAAATATTTTTAAATCACTTTTCTTCCAATTTATCTTTAATTGGTCTTAATTTATCAATTTTATTAGAAAAATCTTTTTCTATTACTTGTTTTACTTTTTTTATATTTTCAAAATTTACAAGTTTTTTTATATCATCTAATGATAAATGTCAAATTTCAAATAATTTAACTATGTGTCATTCTATTGTTCTTTGTGACATTTCTCTTGCTGCAGCTATTTTTTGTAATTCCATTCAATCTTTAAATAATTTCAAAGTTTGATTGTATGTATTTTCATCATCTTTTTTTGGAATAATTTTAATTTTCTTTTTTGATTTTGAAAAAGGAGTATAACTTTGCATTTTCATTGATACAAAAGATTGCAATTGAGGTTCTTCATTTTTTAATAAGTATTCTCTTGTTATAGAAAGTTTTCATTTTGGCGTAAGAGAAATAACAGGATATAGTGAGAAAGTTTTTTTTATGAAGTCCTGGCTAATTAAAGCTTTGATAACGGTTATTATTAAATCATTATTAAATTCTTTCAAAACTCAATAATTATCATCTAAATCTAATCCTCGATATAATATTTGTTTATCATGATTTCAATGTAAAAAACTTGAAATTAAATTAACTCAAAATCTATTATCAAATTTATATACTACGTCTAAAACTATTTGAAAAACTGACAAATTGACAAGATTTTCTTGCTGTCATTTTTCAAATTTATTTACATCAATACAGTAATCACAAACTCAACAATTATCTCAAAGTTCTTTTAAATCATCTTCATCATCAAAATATTCTAATATAAATTTTTTTCTGCAACTAGGATAAAAAAGTAATTGTTTAATTTGTTCTAGTTTAAAATAAGCTTCATTTTTTAATAAATTTTGTCTCGACCAATCTATTCAAATATTTTGTAATTTTCTTTTTTCAGAAATTAATGTAATTCATCTTCATCTAAATCATTCATTTGATTCTCAATCATATCATCTACTTAATATTCAATATTTTTCAAAAATTTTTATAATACTTCATACTTTCATATCACTTCCAATTTTTGATTCCTTAGCCATAGTATCATATGTTTTTAATATAGAAACTCAATTTCAATCTCAAAGTTTGAAATCTTTATACAAATAATTATAAAAATATAATATTTCATCTTTTTCTGGATAAGTGTTTTCTATAAAAAATTCTTGAATTTTTGTATCTCAATAACTAGCCAAAACTACTCAATAAGATTTTTTACCATCTCTACCTGCTCTACCAACTTCTTGATAATAGCTTTCAATACTTCCAGGAAGATTATAGTGTACAACAAATCTAATATCTTTTTTATCTATTCACATACCAAAAGCATTTGTAGCAACAATAACCTTATATTCTTCATTCATAAATTTATTTTGCATATCTTCCCTTTCTGTAGACAACATTGCTCAAGTGTACATTCAAACTGATATATTATTTGCTATTAAAAACTCATAAACTTCATCCACCATTTTTCTACTAGAACAATAAATAATTCAAGATCATGGAGTTTTTGAAATTATCTCCAAAGTTTTGGCTAATTTTTCTTCTTTATTACTAATTTCTCTTACTAAAATTATTATGTTTTTTCTATCAAATCATTTTGTAAAAATTTTATAATTTTTTAATCACAATCTATTAATAATATCTTCTCTTACTTTTTTAGTAGCTGTAGCTGTAAGAGCCATTATTGGAAAATTATTTTTTTGTCTCAACATTTCTAAAAATTCTTTAATTTTCAAATAACTTGGTCTAAAATCATGTCACCATTGACTAATACAATGTGCTTCATCTATAGCAACTAGAGAAATTTTTAAATTTTGGATAATTTTGATAAAATCAAGTGAGTTAAGTCTTTCTGGAGCTATATAAAGAAATTTTATAGATTTTTCAGAGCTAAAATCAGTTTGAACTAATTCATTTAAAATTATTTTTTGTTCAGATAAAGATATCGTAGAGTTTATCAATTCAGATCTAATTCATAATCTATTTAATTTATCTATTTGGTCTTTCATAAGCGAAATCAAAGGTGAAATAACAATAGTAAGACCCTCTAAAACTACTCAAGGTAATTGATATGTCAAAGATTTTCATCCTCAAGTTGGCATAAAAACTAGAACATCATTTCCACCTATTACATTTTTTATAACCTCCTCTTGTCATTCCAAAAATGTTTCAAGCTTAAATTTTTCATGTAATATCTTCTTTAAATCTCTCATAACTTTTTTAAAAAATTAATTGATAAAAAATATTGAAAACTTCATGTGTCACTGCACAGCCGGAAAC
>CAZFLS010000119.1:0-4065 GCA_964518815.1 uncultured Candidatus Peribacteria bacterium | reverse complement strand
TCTTAATGCTGTTCTTGAAAGCATTGGTATAGCAATTCTGCTTCCGATTCTTGATTTATTGATTGGTAAAAATACTAATAATATAGTCGTTCGCTATATTGATAAGTTTTTTAAATATTTTGATATTCAGATGATATTAACCAATGTTCTTATATTTTTTTTTATTTTAATATTAATTAAAAACATTTTTAAATTTTTACAAGTTATGATAAATGCAAATTTTACGAAAAAAATAAAATGTAATGTTGCGGAAAAAATATTTAAAAATATTCTTGAAGTAGAGTATTCATATTTTCATAATTCTAAAAAAGGGGATATTTTATATGCAATAACTGGAACCACAGGTTCAATAGGAGCGCTTATTGTTTATATCAATGAATTTTTTCTTTATTTTACTTTAGCTTGCTGTTATTTTATTTTATTGGTTATTATTTCTTTTAAATTGAGCTTAATATCGATATTATTGTCTATAATTATAGTTCCGTTAATGAAAAAAATTCTTAAACTGACACATAAATCAGCTGCTAAATTATCCGAAAGTTCATTGAATTTTACAAGTTTTTTTGTGGAGATTATAGATTCGATACAGATAATAAAATCTTATGCGCTTGAAAGTTATGCCATTAATTTTTTTTGTAAAAAATGGAATGAGACACTTAAACATACAATGTGGGTTAATATAAACAGCGGTATATTATCTTTTGTTTCTGAACCTGTAAGAGTTATTATAGTTATATCTATAATAGTAATAAGCAGCAGATATCTTAACTTGGAATTTTCTGGAATAGTGATTTTTCTCTTTATTTTATACAGATTTATACCGATATTACAGATAATAGCTGGAAAATTAAATGAAGCTTTAAAACAACTGCCAAATGTAAGAATTGCGGCAGAAGCTTTGGATAAAAATAATAAGAAATTTCGTAAAGATGGATATATGCCTATCACGATTTTTGAAAAATCAATAGTTTTTCAAGATGTTAATTTTTCCTACAACAATGTAAAATCTGTTTTGAATAATATAAATTTTGAAATCAAAAAAAATAAGATTACTGCTGTAGTCGGATCGACAGGTAGTGGAAAAAGTACTTTGATCTCTCTAATTTTAAGATTATACGATCCTACCAATGGAACAATAAATGTTGATGGAATTGATATAAGAAGTTTAAAGATTAAAGATTGGATTGATATACTTGCATTTGTTCCGCAGGATGTTTTTTTATTTAATGTTTCCATAAAAGAAAATATAAAATTCGGTAAATTAAATGCTTCTGAAGATGAAATAGTTTCTTCTGCCAAAATTGCTAATGCCCATGATTTTATAATGAGATTGCCTGACAGATATGACACGATTATAGGGGAGAGGGGGGTTAAACTTTCGGGCGGCCAGAAACAAATGATAGCTTTGGCAAGAGCTATTATTAAAGAACCGCAGATATTAATTTTAGATGAAGCTACAAGTTCGCTTGATAATGAATCTGAAAGTTTGATACAGGATTCTATAAATAAAATAAGCTCTAAAATTACAATTATAACAATAGCCCATAGACTTTCTACTGTAATCAACTCTAACGAAATAATTGTTATTGATAATGGTACAATAGCCGAAAAAGGAACTCATAAGGAATTGGTTGAATTAAAAGGTAAATATGCGGATTATTATAACCATCATTTGCGTAAATAAAAATAGAATTTAAAAATGAACGAAAAAATAAGATTATATACGTACTATTCTAAACTTTTATATTCATTGATTAAACCATATAAATTTTATATAGGAATAGTATTAATTTTATTGATTGCAAATTCTATATTGAATTTTATAGGAATTGGTATGTTGATGCCTATTATGGATTTGCTGATTGGTCAGGAAACAGATAACATTGTAGTGGTTTATATAAAAAAAATTTTTGAAATGATGAATATAAATGTTAGATTAAGAAATGTTATTTCAGTATTTTTTGGATTATTGGTTTTGAACAGTTTTATTTTGCTTATGGAAACTTTTGTATATTCTGTTTTACAAAAAAAATTAATGTTTAAAATTTCATCAAAGATATTTAAAAATTGGATGGAGGTTGATTATAAATATTTCCATACTACTAAAAAAGGAGATGTTTTATTTACAATTACCGGAACATCAAGTTCATTAGGTCAAATTATTCAATTTGTTAATTCATTGCTGATTGATTTTCTTTTTATAATAACCTATCTTATAATGCTGTTTATGCTATCTCCTAAATTAACTGCATTGTCTATAATGCTGGTGCTGATTATAGTTCCTGTAATGAGAAAAATACTTCTTTATACTTATGCTCTTTCTCAGAAAACAACTCAAGCAAGCCGTTATTTTAATAGTTTTTTTATTGAAATAATAGATGGGATCCAATTAATAAAGACGTATGCTCGAGAACAATATGCTTTTGCAGATTTTAAAATAAAATTTAAAGATTTAATAAATTACAATTATAAATTAACATTGAATACAGGAAGAATTAATTTAATTCAGCAGCCTGTTAATGTGTTAATTTTAATTATAGTAATTTTGATGAGTAATTTATATTTTGGTTTGACGTTTCAAAGTATAGCTGTTTTTTTGTATATTCTGTATAAATTTATTCCGAATGCTCAAGGAATAATAAATACTTTTAATTCAACGCTCGAACAGCTTCCCAATGTTAAAATAGCCGTTGAGGCTTTAAGCCGGGAAAATAAAACTTTCAGAATTGACGGGAATGTTTCTAAAAGTATTTTTTCAAAAATGATCAGATATGAAAATGTTTCGTTTTCATATATTCAGGGAATCCGCGTTTTGAAAAATATTAGCGTTGAAATTGAAAAAAATAAGATGACTTCTGTTGTTGGAGCAACAGGAAGTGGAAAAAGTACTATGATTTCTTTGCTTTTAAGATTTTACGATACAAATGAAGGTAAAATATTAGTTGATGATATTGATATAAAAAATTTGAAAATAAAAGAATGGCTGGAGATGGTTTCTTTTGTTCCGCAAGATGTTTTTTTATTTAATAAATCAATTAAAGAAAATATTTTGATGGGAAAACTTGATGCTGATGAGAAAGAAATATTAGAAGCTACCGAGACATCAAACGCTTATAGTTTTATCAAAAATCTTCCTGAAAAGTTTGATACTATAATAGGCGAACGAGGAGTAAAATTATCCGGTGGCCAAAAACAAATGATAGCATTAGCCCGTGCTTTAATAAGAAAACCTCAAATATTAATATTGGATGAAGCTACTAGTTCACTTGACAATGTATCTGAAAAATTAATTCAAGATGCTATAAATAAACTTAGTAAAAATATTACGATAATAGCTATAGCTCACCGCCTTTCTACTGTAGTTAATTCTGATAAAATTATTGTTTTAGATAACGGGAAAATTGTTGAAACTGGTAAGCATGAAGAACTTTTAAAATTAAACAGATATTATTTTAAATATTATGATTTGCATTTAAGAAGTATGGATTCTTGAAAAAATTGATTGAAAATTGAATAGATATTATTTTAAATATTGTAGATTTTTATTTGATAGAAATAGATTTGTATAGATGTTTGTTTTATGTTTTTTATAATTAAAAATTGTAATGAATATTTTTAAAGAAAAAAAAATTTTATTTATAGATTGTCTTGATTATTTTACAATAATTTATATTTTTATATATAAAATATTTTGTGAAAAAATATTTTATATATATGAAATAAATAAATTTAAAAACAAAAAAATTTTAGGTTTTTTACAAAAAAATAATATAATAAGATTAGATTATTCTGAATTGCCTGAAGGAACAGGATATGATGAATTTGTATCTCATCAAAATTTTGTGAAACATATTTTTGAAAATAAAATAGTTAACACCCAATATTATAATAAAGTTATTAAATATTTTTGTTTTAATAATAATACAAAAAAAAAATTTGATGCTACAATTAAGCATGCTACTATGATTAAATTATATAATGAACATAAATGTTTATTTAATATTTCAAATAAAATTAAAATAGAATCTTATAAAAAAATAATTTTTTTTACACCCTCGCTTATTG
>CAZFLS010000118.1:0-4122 GCA_964518815.1 uncultured Candidatus Peribacteria bacterium | reverse complement strand
ATTCAAAAATGTTAAAAAATCTCTTTAAACAAAAACAATTAAAATCCAAAGATTTAAAATCCTCGGAAATTCTTTTTGTCAAATGTTTTTTAAAGTTTGACAAATATAAAAAAATTATTAAAAATAATTTTGGAAATTAATTTATGTTGTATTATTAACTAGGTAATTATAAACTAAACTTATGGATAATATTTCAGAAATAATCATTTTAAAAGATATTATTAAAGATATTGTTAACAAGATCAGAAAACAAGATTTTTTAACATACTTTAAAAAATTATCAATAATAAAAATAGAAAAAGAGGAGTTAATTTTTTGAGTAATATCAAGTTTTGCCAGAGATAATATTACTCATAAATTTTACGATGAGGTAAAAGAAACTGTAAATAAAATAAAACCAGAAATAAAGTCTATAGATTTTGTAGTTGATTCAAACATAGATAATCCCTCAAACCACAAAGTAATTGATTGTCTTAAAGAATATAAAGAACTTACTTCAAAAAAGAAGAAAGATGAATTTGAAGAAGCTACAAGCAAAGATTGAATTGAAATTAAAATAATAAATGATAAATATAGATTAGATAATTTCATAATATGACCTTCAAATCAACTTCCGTTTGCAGCCTGTGAAGCTGTATCTAGAAAACCTTGAACTGCCTATAATCCTCTTTATATTTATGGAGATGTATGACTCGGAAAAACTCATCTTCTTCAAGCTACATGAAATGCTATAAAATCAAAATTCAAAGATAAAAAAATTATTTATACTACTGCAGACAGATTTACTACAGATTATGTCACTAGTGTCAAAAAAAGAACTGTAGACAAACTAAGAGAAAAATATAGAGGCATAGACGTTCTTATAATTGATGATGTACAATTCTTATCTTGAAAAAAACAAACCCAAGAAGAATTATATAATATATTTAATATAATGTACGAACAAAACAAGCAAATTGTACTAAGTTGAGATAGAGCCCCAAGAGAATTAAGTGAATTAGAACCAAGACTTAGAAGTAGATTTGAATGGTGAATTATAGTCGATATTTGAGCTCCAGATTTCGAAACTCGTCTTGCAATATTACAAGAAAAAGCAAGAAACAAAGAATTTATTATTCCTCAAGATGTTGCTGAGTTTATAGCTTATAATACTGGATCGAATGTTCGTGAATTAGAATGAATTTTAAATCAAATAATAGCAGAATATGAACTTCATAATACTCCTCCTACAGTTGATAATGTAGCCTCAAGATTAAATAAACTTGCCATTACAGATAATTTGCTATGAAACAGAAGAATTAAAAATAAAATTAAATCCTACGAAGAGTTAGTAGATGCTGTAAGTAGTCATTTTTGAATAGAAAAAAAGATGTTACTTTGAGAAGATAGAAGAAAAGAAAATATGATCCCTCGTCAAGTTGCTATGTATCTTCTTAAAAATAATATGAATTATACTTTCGAGAGAATTTGAAATATTTTTTCAGGCAGAAATCATTCTGCTGTTCTTTATTCATGCAAAAAATTAGAATTAATTCTCAAGAAAAATCAAAATCTTTTTTATGAAATTAATGTACTTAGAGATAAATTGGGGATATAGAAAAAGTTAAAGATTAAAAGTTAAAAGTCAAAATTGAAAACTGATTTTAATTCTTAGTTCTTAACTCTCAGCTCTTAATTCTTAACTCTTAATTCTTAATTCTCAGTTCTTTCTATTATGGAACAAACAATTTGTGTTTTTTGAGATAGTATTGTATGGTGAGCTTGGGATATTGAAAAATGATGATGGGTATCACGTTTGAGAAATTATTTTGAATCTAATAATTATGATATTAGATTTTACAATTGTGGTATTTGTTGAGAAAATACAGATGATTTACTTAAAAGATTTAAAGTTGAAGCAAATTCACGTGAGCCAACAATTATTATTTTTGCTATAGGTATTAATGATTCTCAATATATAAATTCAAAAAATAATCCTAGAGTTACTATAAAAAAATTTCAAAATAATTTGCAAGAATTAATAAGTCAAGCTAAAAATTTTACAAATCAAATTATTTTTATAGGTCTTAGTAAAGTTAATGAATCAAAAACAACACCAATATCTCGGAATATAATAAAATTTTACGACAATGAGAATATAAAATTATATGATTCAAAAATTAAAGAAATTTGCAGAAAAAATAATTTACAATTTATAGAAATATTTGATTTATTAGATAATAAAGATATAGATGGAGACTGATTACACCCAAATTCTTCATGACACGAAAAAATGTTTTTGCGAGTAAAAGACTTTTTACTCTCAATTCTTAACTCTTAACTCTCAACTCTTTTTATGCTTTATATAGTCTCAACTCCAATTTGAAATCTTGAAGATATTACACTTCGTGCTTTAAGAATATTTAAAGAAGTTGATTATATAGCATGTGAAGACACCAGAACTTCCGGAATTTTATTAAATCATTATGAAATTAAAAAACCTTTAATTAGTTTTCATTCTTATTCAGATAATTCTAAACTTGAAAAAATTATTGATCTTTTAAAGCAATGAAAAAATGTAGCATTAATTTCGGATGCTTGAACACCATGAATATCTGATCCAGCTTATAATATAGTAAAAAGAGCTATAGAAGAAAATATTACACTCTCCCCTATCCCATGAGCTTCAGCATTACTTTGAGGACTCGTTTGTTCTTGACTTTCTACTCATCACTTTTTATATTTAGGTTTTTTGCCACTTAAAAAATGACGTCAAACCCTACTTACTTCTTTGAAAGAAAAAGAATATTCTATCGTAATATATGAATCAGTTCATAGGTTTCTAAAAACTCTCGACGATCTAGAAAAATATTTCTGAAAAAATCATAAAATATGTATTTGACGCGAATTAACAAAAAAATTTGAAGAATTCAAAAGATGAACCATAGAAGAATGCAAAACTTATTTCAAAAAACAGAATTTAAAGTGAGAATTTGTAGTAATATTTTAGTTACGTCCGGACTCGAGTCCGGACGTAAACTTCCAAAATTTGCGTTTATTAAGAATTTAAGCTATACTGTGTGTATAGTTTATTTTTTAAGTTAAAAATTATGAGTGGCTTTGAAGGATTAAAATCTTTTTTTGATTTGTCTGAAAAAAAAGATAATAAAGAAAATGAAGAATGAAAAAAAGAAAATAAAGAAACTTCCAATAAAAAAATTCTAGGAAGAATGTTATGAAGTCAAGAAAATTTTAACAAAGTTAAAGATAAACCTAGTTTTAAAGAATTTTTAATAAATTTACCTAATAAAGAAAATAATAAAGAATTATCATATTCTCAGGAAGATATAAATAAAGCAATGTCAGGCGCTATAGAAAAAAGATTTGATAATAGCCCTACTTTTTCGAAATTACCAGTTGAAGATAAGAAAAAAATTGAAAATTTAAAAGCAGAATTTATAAAAGATATTTGAAATAATAATAAATTAGAACTCTGAGAACAATTTAAAAAATTTGATCTTATATTCGAATCTATAAATTGAATAGAATGAGCAATAAATGCATCATATGAAAAACAAAATAAAGAATATCAAGAATTATTAAAAATTTTAGATAATCACAATTCAGAAAAAAAAGAATTTAATGAAAAAATTAAAAAACTAACAAAAAGTTTAGAACCATTAGAAAATAAGATTAAAATTTTTGATATTGTAAATAAATTAAATTGATTAGAAAATAAAGGTTATTTTATATGAGATCCTATACAACAATGAAATTCAGAACTTTATGTTTCGGTATTAAAAATTGAAACTCGTAAGTGAGATTATATACAAGTCTGACAAGTTGAATTTAATTGATATACATGAGAAAGTTTATTAAGATCAAATCACATAAATTCTAAAATCCAAGAAAATGTTAACTTTAACCTATATTCTACAAATATTTATAGAATATCTGAAAACTTTAATAGAATTCAAGATATAAAAATTGCAGAAAATTGAACTAAAAATTGAAATAAAGATATCTTTCCTTCTTAGTTTTCCAAATATATTTCTAAAATGGAATAATAAAATCCTCCAATACTTGGAGGATTTATTTTGAATTAGTGCTTCAAAATGAACGATAATTTAATAAATAATATAT
>CAZFLS010000117.1:0-4178 GCA_964518815.1 uncultured Candidatus Peribacteria bacterium | reverse complement strand
AAATCATATCCAGCTAAATCTTGAATTTCATCAATATAAATATAGTCATAAATTTTTTCTAAACGATTTATAACTAAATTTCTCGAAGACTCATTGCATTTACAAGCAAATAGAGAAATCTTATCTGTATAAATTTTAGTTTTATTTTTAAAATAATATTTCTCTATATCGGACATTTTTACAAATGGCACTGATTTACCATTTTCAAATTGAATATTCTCTATTCTTTTTTTTTCATAAATAAAATTTTGATACGGTCGAACACAATGTTTCAGCAAAAAGGAAAACCAACTTTGAACATGTAAATTCTTTGGAATCACTCCAACTTTATTAATTATTTTTTGCTTTATTTGTTCAAGATTAAATAGGGTATAAGTTAATATTAAAATTTTTTTATCTTTCTGTTTGAGTGCATGGTTGATTATTAAAGTTGTTTTTCCCGAGCCGGCGGCGGCAATAATCACATTATTGAATTGCATTTTTAATATACTCCGGTATTTCAATATTTGTATCTGATTCAAATATCTTTAATGCCGTTTCTGTTTTATTTTTTTTCATATATTCTATCATATCTTCTTTTGTTGTTTCAGAACGCCCCAATATTGTATTAAGCGTTTCCAAATTATTACATTTTACTATTTGAGGCTCTAATGTAGGATAAGATTCATCAGTATCATAAAATATTTTAATAAATGTTACATCTCTATAATCAGCATATTTGCTATTCAAGTTTGCAATGTTGCCGTCGTTATCAGTGATTACTTTTATATCTTTTTGCAAAATATTTGCAATTTCAAGAAATCGTTTAAAAGATAAACCTCTGACTGTAATTATATCAATGCCATCATTAATTGGCAATTTATTCTTCTCTATCTTATATGCTTTTTGAACAATAAGTTCATCAGATGGACCTTCAACTAATATAGGTTTTTGAGAAAGTAACATTCTTAATGTATCAAATCCAGGTAAAATTTTAAAATATTTTTGGGTTTCTGAACTTAAATCTTTTAATGACATAAAACGAGAGTTATTATTTAATAATATTACTTTATCTATCCCTAATTTATTCAAAACAAAAGTACTGTGTGTTGTTATTATCAATTGTTTTCCTTCACATTTTTCACTAATTTTATCAATAAGTATACTCATATTTGAATAAGATAAATGATTTTCCGGCTCTTCAATTAAAATTAAATTTGATTCTAAAAGACTCGCTTCAAGAGCAAGTTTAATTTTTATTGAATTTTGCTCGCCTTTTCCAATAAATTGAAATGGTATATCATCTAAATATGAAGTTAAATTTGATTCCCAATTTGTTTTTGGAGAAATATCAACAGAAAGTGTCAGTGTTTTGTCTGTTATTTCGCCTTTTGTTTCTTGTAATTTTGTATTAATGTTTTGAATGTTTTCATCGGTTGAAAATAATTCTTTTAATTTTCTAAAACTTAATGACAAATCAACACGTTCTTTAACATTCAAATAATCATTAATTATTTTTGAAATATATTTATCCGTTCCAAATTGTTGTTTTCCGAATGAAGCATCAATTAATGTTGTATTTAGTGGAATACTACGCGATGTAATAGGGTTATTGGCAAATGAATACCACCTAACAGAATAATATTCAATTGGAATTGTTCGAATTTCGCTTGGATTACTAATATATTTTGTATACTCAACTGAATAAGTTTCATCAAATTCAATCAATATATAAAATCCAGATTTATTTTCTCGTTTTGAATTATTAGTTCCTAAAAATTCAGCTAAAGAATCAGAATCTTTTAAATAAAGCTCTATTAATATTTTCGGTGGACATGGGAAATTACCATTTTGCAATTCTTCAATATATTTTTTGGTATTGCATTCATTAAATAAAAAGGGGGTAAGTTCATAACTAACATTTTTTCCATTTAATTGCCCCGTTAAAGCTAAATTAATAGCTTCAAGAATGGTTGATTTTCCAACTTCGTTATTTCCAACTAAAATATTAATATCTTCATTGAGTTTTAAATTTATTTCTTTAAAGGTTTTGTAATTATAAATATAAACCTCTTCAATAATCATAATTTCCTCCAAGATTTCCAAATTGCTTTTTCTTAAATAAAAATGTCAGTTAACGGATAAGCCCTGCTGACGCGGCGCAGCCGTGTCCTGAAAGGTCGAGCCACAGGCTCGCAGGGCTAAGATAGATGACTGTAGCCCTTTCTTCATATCTATTTTTTTGGACTGTCAACTAAAATATGTCCTTCATTCCAATCTGTCTCAAGTTCAATTTCAAAAAGATTATTTTTTTTATCTTTTAAAAAAAAAGACATCATTTTATGTTTAGTATTATCACTATTATCTATTTGTAAGATTAAATGATCTATTTGACCATCATAATTTGTATCACGATTTGAAAACCAGACTTTTTTATTTTTGATATAATCCCAATTATCAATTTTTCCATCTTTATTAATATCGATAGCTGTTCTAAAAAAAATACTTGAAGTATCTCCATATATCCAAAAGTCATCCTTCCCATCTTTATTTAAGTCCATAGCTTTTGTTAAATTTAATCCATCATATTTTTTTCTTGGATCTGTCACATCATTAACAATTTTTTCAAAAGGAATATTTTTGGTTTTATCGGATACTTTTCTTGGAAAAATTTTATTATTAAATATTGCTAAACATAATATAAATCCTATCAAAATTAAAATACTATTTTTAATCATTTTATAATTCTCCTATTTTAAGGGCTATGTCATCTATCGAACCTGTCCTGCCGATGTGCCGCGTTTGCGCGGCATATCCCGAAGGGTCAGCCGCAGGCTGAACGGCAGGACAAAGTTAACCGACTGTCCAATTTATTTTTTTAATACATCGTCATCCGAAGTATCATTTTTAAAAGTATTCTTATTGTAAAAACTATTTTCAAGTTGGGGTATATTAATTTTATAGTCGTCAATTATTATATTTGTTGATCTTTCAATATTATTTTTTGCAACAATATTCCATAATTTCATTGAATTCTTATATGCCCCATCTAAAGATGCGATAGTAGTAACTAATGCACTTAAAATAATTAAAGTTGTAGTAGCTCCACCAATAATTTTTCGCCAATTTGGTGTAGGCTTATTAATTTCATTTTTTAAAATAAAAATTTCATGCAATAATGCCAATTTAGCTTTATGTGGAATATCTAAATTATTATTTATTTCATTCTCGACATTACTAATTAAATTTTCAATATCATTTTTAGAATTTTTATCACAAGAATATACATTTGGATCTATTAAATCATTTTTGTTTTTAAAAAAAGTTTGAATATCGTTTATTAAAATAGGTAATAAATTTTTATTTTTTATTAGTCCTGTTTTCAAAATAATAAAAAAATTTTCATCAACATAATGCGTTTTTAAATTTTCTATTAAAAAAATTTTATTTAAAAATTTATAAAACGATAATATCCCTTGACTGTTTGTTATAATTTTTTGACCTTGTTTTAATCTCAATTCAATAACTACTAATTTATCAGTTATTTCAAAATTTTTTTCAATTTGATTTAATGAATCATAAACAGAGGAATGAATATTTTGAGCAATTTTTTGAATTAAGTTAAATCCTTGAGCATATTTTTCAAATAAATATAATTTATCAATATTTTTTATTATTCTTGTGTTTACTAATTCTTCTAATATTTCTTCAATAATTTCATAAAGTTTTTTAACTTTATCTTTTAATTGCCATTCATTTGATTCATCAATTGAATCTATCAAAATAAAATCTTCCATATAATTTTCTCCTAAATTGGATGTCGGTTAACTTGTTTTTAGTTCTACCGAAAAGTTACGACTAATCAGTCATAATTAGCGGGATAGTCGTAATTTTATACGAACACCAAAACTAAGCTAAATATCTAATAAGATACATATTATAAATTTTATTCTTTTTCATTATGAAAACTACAATAATATTTGTCAATGCCTGAATAATATCAAAAGATATTTTCTTCATAACTCGAAATAATCCAGCTTATAACGACCATTCTAAAAATTAATGCCGTTATAAAACTGATAAATTTAATATTCAAAAAAATACTTATAATATATTACAATTGTTAACAGAAAAATTATAATTTGTCAACATAAAAAAACTTGTATTTTACTTGTATTCGATTTATACAAGTTTTTTTT
>CAZFLS010000116.1:0-4266 GCA_964518815.1 uncultured Candidatus Peribacteria bacterium | reverse complement strand
TCTAACCACTGAGCTACAGGCCCTTAATAGAATATTTAGTTTTAAAATTTAGCCCCTAAAAAATATCCTGAAGTGCACACATTTTATAAAAAGTTATTTGAATGTCAAAAAATTTTTCAAAACCGAAAAAATTGCTTTTAAAAATATAAAATTATACTCTTTTGTTTTTAATTAATTAAGTTTTGACATAAAAAAATCTATATGGTATTATTAACTAAGTTTATTTTTTAGTAAGCTTAATTTTATTTTTTAATTTTTTAAAACTATGAATAGAACTCCAAATAAAAGTACATCTTGCTTAAATGCAACCGAAGAAGTGAATAGTATTTTTAGGATTATTTCTGCACATAAACCAAGAAATTATGAAGATGTTATAGCTATTTCAGATAGATTTAACTTAGGGATAAAAAGTAAAATTGATGCTATTATTGCATTTCATCAGAAATGAAATATTTCAATTCCACATTCTTCAAAATTAAATTAAGCTTTTTAAAATAAAAAAGTCTCAGTTTTTTAAACTGAGACTTTTTTTCGTATAGATATTTATTTAAAGTCTACTATTTTATCTCTTTAGAATAGACTTCTTTGAGAGTATTTAGATCGTAAATTTTTAATTCATTACTTTTAATAGATAATAGTTTTCAGTCAAAATATAATCAAGTAATTTTTGAATAGTCATTATAAATTACTTTTAAATTATATATTTCTTCTTTTATATTATTTAAATTAATAATCTTAATAAAATTATTAAGTAAAAAAGTATAGATTTTCTTCATCAAAATAGTAATAGTTATAATGTAAAATATTTTATTATCTTTTATTTTCAGGATATTACTAATCCAAACACTATCAACAACCATAAATTTATTTATATCAAAAATATTCTGGGTATAGGTTTCATACAAACTTGTTCTAAAAATAAGATAATCTCATTCAAATATATCAAAAGATTAAAAATATTTTTTTGTAATTTAAATCTATTTGAATAAAATAAGGCTACGTTTTTTATTTAGGGGATGATTTTGGGTTCTATTAAGAGATTAGTTATTTTTATATGCTATTCGGGAGGTGCTTGTAACTTCCGTGAAAAAAACAAGCAAACACAAATGCAAACAGAATTGCAAAAGGTTTAGCAGCTTTTACAAAAAAAGTTGCTACTCCATCTTATGTTTTAGCCTAGTCTAAAAATAAGAATGTAGTCGCTGATTTTCAGTGAGTGCCGCATGGCCTGCTACAAAACTATATAATTGTTAACTCGGATGATTATATTTTTAACAATCGAGTTTCTATCTAGATTTTGTAAGTATTTTGTATAGATAGAATATAGAAAATATTTCCTGTACGTGCTTTTGTTTATTTTTATGCGTACTTGTAAAAAAATAAACTATAATAGTAAAATTATAAAAATAGCCTCTTAAGACACGGGTTCAATTCCCGTCATCTCCACCAAATAGACTTATCTATCAAACTTTTGAAAAAGATTTTTTTAAAAGCTTTGATTTTAAAAAAGAAAGCGACTATATACTCGTTGAAGTAGTAGTAAAAAGAATATAAAAAAAGTTAGTATCAAATTTGATACTAACTTTTTTTATATTCTGATTATTTTGCAGTTTTATAATAAAATTTATCATAAGGGTCATCTAATCAAAATGTTTGTCATTTTATATATCAATTTATTTGAGTTATTCAAGCTTTATACTCTCAAAATTTTTCAATTCTTAATTTAACATCGCTTAATCACATTCAAGCATATCAAAATCATACATTATTTCCATTACTGTAATATTCTACGATTTCAATTCACTTTCAATCACTTCCAAAATTTATATTTAATCTTGTTAAATTAGCTTTTCAATTTTCACTAGAAAATTTTCTTTGATTTGTTATTTCTATTGAATCTACTGAATTTACAAGTTTATTTTCTGAATTATTTATTAACTCTGATAAATCAATATCAAATTTTATAGTTCAAGTTGAGTTTTTATATAAATTTTCAGCTATTTTATAGTACTTATTATATAAGTTTTGATGTTCTTGTGTTATAATTCAATCTTTTATTTTTTTATCAAAACTTGTTGTAATTTTAAAATTTTCATCAAGTTTAATTCATTCTTGATTTATTAAAGCTTCATCAACTTTTATCATATTGTCATCAATTTTTAAAAGAGTTGCTTTTATTTCTTTAAATCAAGGTAATCTTGACAATTCACTATATCATCTTCATCTAAATCAAAACTCAAAAGAGTGTCAATTTGAGTAAAATTCTGTAATTTTTATTCACATTCAATCAACTATAAAAGTTATATTCACTTTTGTTAAAGTTGCTTTTCAATTTTCGCTTGTTTTGATTCTTTGATTTTTAATAGCTTCTTTATTTACTCATTCAATTAGCTTATTTTCTGAATTATTTATAAGTTCTGATAAATCAATATCATATTTCAGATTTCAATTTGAGTTTTTATATAAATTTTCAGCTATTTTAAAATATTTTTCACGAATAATTTTATTTGTTTCTCATAATAAGTTTTTTGATAATTTATAATCCATACTTGTTGTAATTTTAAAATTTTCATCAAGTTTAACTCATTCTATACTTGTGTTTTCTAAAACTTCTTTTTTATCTTCAATTTGACTTGTTTTATTTGTGATTTTCTCTAAATCATTATTTAATAATGCCTTTAAATCTTCTAACATATATCAAAGATGAATATTTTGAGTTTTAGACGATTTTTTTGATTGAATTATGATTTTATCAAGAGTTTTGATAAAACTATTATATGAATCAATTTTTAATGATTCTGTTTGTTTTTGATTTGCTTTGTTTATTATACTTTTATAAAGTAAATCTTTAACTTTTGTTAAAGTGTAATTTTTTCAAGAAACTTTTATTTCAGTTTTTGAATAATCTATATTTCAAGCATTTGTATTATTAAATGGAAATAATACAAAAGATAATAAAACAAGTAAAACTATTAAATTTTTCATAAAAAAAGTATTAAAATATAAATTTTAATACAAAAAGAAAGTACTATTTTAGCGAAAAAAGGGCAAATTAATATGCTCAATATTCGCTAAAATAATACTTTCCTTGATAAAATCAAAAGAGAGCGAGCAAAATTAATTTGCCCTTTTCTAACTTTATCAAAGATGTTTGTATTATTTTAGCAAGAAGAAGTTTAATCATTTTTCTTATAAAGTCAAAAGTTTTTTGTAGAATTTATTCCACAAATATAAAAAAGTTGCTTTTTATTAGTTTCTGAATATATTCTACTAAGTTATATTTAATAATCTTTTTATGAAAAAAGAAGAAAAAGAACTACTATTAAAGTTGTGATTAACAATAAAAGAAGCTAGAAATAAGCTAGAAATTAGTCAATCTGATTTAGCTGAAAAAACTTGAATTGATAGAAGTTATATTAGTATGGTTGAAAGATGAGAAACAAATATAACTTATTTAAAATTGAAAAAAATAAGCGATAAGCTTTGAATGAATTTAGAAATTTAATTTTTTATAGTGAATAATAATTTTAAAATATGAAAAAAATTACAGACCAAGACATAAAAATTATATGTGAACTTCTTAAAAATTGAGAAACAATACCTGCAAAATATAAAGAGGCTTTATTTTGAAAAGAGATTGAAAAGAAAGAATATGAACTTAGATATTCAGTAAAAGAAAAAGAAGAAGATATTATAGCTAATACTTATGCTTGTCCTTTACAAAAAGTAAAAACATATAATCCAAATGAAATAATAGACCATAAGGATTTTGTGAGAGAAAAAGAAACTAAAGAAAAATTTAATGGTTGGTATAATAAACTAATTTTTTGAGATAATCTTCAAGTTTTAAAAGAACTTTTAACAAATGAATTACTTCAAAAACAAATCAAAGAAAATTGATGAATCAAACTTATTTATATAGACCCACCTTTTGCAACTAAAAGCGATTTTACAAGTTGAAAATGAGAAAAAGCATATACAGATAAATTAGCATGAGCAGAATTTATAGAATTTATTAGAAAAAGATTAGTTTTAATGAGAGAGCTTTTAGCTAATGATTGAAGTATTTATGTTCATTTAGACGATAAAAAAAGTCACTATATTAAAGTTATAATGGATGAAATATTTTGAGAATCTAATTTTCGTAGAGCAATAACATGGAATACAATGTTAACAACTATTGGAATACAATGATTAGGTAATAACTGGATTTATTCATCTAACAGTATTTTTTATTATACAAAAACTTCAAAAGTTATCTTTAAT
>CAZFLS010000115.1:0-4387 GCA_964518815.1 uncultured Candidatus Peribacteria bacterium | reverse complement strand
ATATTTTATAAAAAACAAAAATTTCGTCCTGTTGTTTCTTCACTTGCTAGTGTAGAAATTCCTTATTTAGAAGTAATTATTATCAGTTTTTTTATAAATCTATCCTTTTTGTATTCATACGAAAGTAAGGGATCCTCGCTTCGCAAGGATGACAGATTGGAGAAAAAGATTCTAGGTTATGTTATTAAATGACAAGTAAGGATTTTATGGTTTAGTAAATAACAAATACTCAGTCTTGTATAAAAATTTTTATACATCCCCCCAGATTTTCTGGTTATGCCTTTGAATATTACTATTGATACAACAAAAAATTATTGATTAAAATTAAGTTTAATTGTAGATTAAAAAATGTACAGTAAAAAAAGAGTCATTCTAATTTGATTTCTTTTAAAATTCCGATAAACTAAAGTTAGTTTTTATTTTCGGCTATTAGTTTTATTTGCTACTAGCTATAAGTTATTATATTCTATGGAGCTACCACAAAAAGTAAGGTGAATGCAAGATATCTTTGGTGAATATCAAAGATATTTTACTTTTTTAAAAAAAGTTTCTCGTCATGAATTTCGTAAAAATTGATTTACGCGTATATCAACTCCAATTTTGGAGAAAGCTGAATTGATAAAAAAATCATCTTGAGAATCTAGTGATATAGTATCAAAAGAACTTTATAGTTTTCTTGATAGAAAGGGAAGAGAATTAGTACTAAAGCCAGAATCAACAGCATGAGTAATGCGTGCTTATATTGAAAATTTTTTAGATGAACCACAACCAATTTATTTATATTATATTGAACCACATTTTCGTTATGACAGACCTCAAAAAGGACGTTATCGTCAGCATCATCAAGTTTGAGCTGAAGTTATTTGAGAAGTCGATCCTGTTATTGATGCAAAAATGATTTATATCTGAAAAAACATTTTAGATGCCATCTGACTAAAAGGGAAGTATACTATAAAATTAAATTCTATTTGAATTAAAAAAGAAAGAGAAAAATACATTGAAGAATTGAAAGCTTTTTTTGATAATAAAAAGAAAAATTTAGATGAAACAGATTTAGCTAGACTTGAAACAAACCCTCTACGTATTTTGGACAGTAAAAATCCAGATACTCAAGAATTGCTTAAATTTATACCAAAAATTACAGATTTTTTAAAAAAAGATTCAAAAGAATTTTATGATAAAGTAAAAGAATATTTGGATATTTTGGGTGTAAAATATGAAGAAGATCATAAATTAGTAAGATGATTAGATTATTATTGTCATACTGTTTGGGAATTTGTAGATGGTACATGAAGAAGTCAAGATAGTTTTTGATGATGATGAAGATATGATGAATTATCAAAACTTATTTGATATAAAAATGCAATTCCATGAGTATGATTTGGTATGTGAGCAGAAAGATTGATTGAATGAATAATGGATGTTTGAGTAAAATTGATAAATAAAGATAAAATTCATTTGTATTTTATTCAACTTTGAGATGAAGCAAAAAAAATACTTTTACCACTAAATGTTCAAGCAAGAAATAAATGATTAAATTCGTTACTTTCTTTATGAACACCATCACTTAAGGTTCAAATGAAAAAAGCAAATAAAATAAATGCTCGTTTTGTCGCTATTGTAGGTATTCTGGAAGCAAAAAAATGAGTTTGTCAGTTAAAAGATATGGAATCTTGAACACAAGTTGAAGTAAAAATATGAGAGCTTTTGGATTATGTAATAGAAAAAATATGACAACAAGCATTGGATTTTTATAATCCAGTAAAAGAATTTGTTATACAAGAATCTTCTATAATGCAAGAAAATAAGATTAAAATGTAAAAAAATAATCTATAATCTCAGAATTTATTTAATATATGCCAAATTTTCAAGATATAAAACTCAAAGAATATATTTATTTTCCTAGATTTAGAAATATAAATTTTGCTGAGTATATAGATCAGAAACATGATTATTCTGTTGCGGATATTGATTCAATTTCTTCAGCAGAAAAGTCTATTTTTTCATATAATGATCTAGGAGAAATTTCTAAAAGTGAAGGGAAGTATTGATTGGATTTTATTTTTGAAGTCGAATCAAAATTGCTTGAGGTTTTAGCAAAAATGGAATTCCAGTGAGTAAATATTAATCAGGATAAATTAAAAAAAATTTGAATAGAAATAAATAAAAGAACTGAGCTTCTTGAACAAGAAATTTATGATTTAGTTTGAGAAAAATTTAATATAAATTCAGCAAAACAAGTACAAGAAATTCTATTTGATAAATTAAAATTGCCACAAGCTAAAAAAATCAAAACTGGTTTTAGTGTTGATAATGAAGTTTTATCTGAATTATGAAAAAAATATCCTATCGCTAATATTATTTTGGAATATCGTGGATTAAAAAAATTACAAAATACTTATGTAGATGGTTTATTAAAATTTGTTAATTCAAAAACTTTTAAGATTCATACTACATATAACCAAACTCAAACTACTACAGGGAGATTATCTAGCGAAAATCCAAATCTTCAAAATATACCTTCAGGAGATGGTTTTAGTAATGAAATAAAATCTTGTTTTATTCCATCTTCGCAAGATTTTGAATTTCTTGTTATGGATTATTCTCAAGTAGAGCTTAGAATTTTAGCTAATTTAAGCCGTGATATAATTTTGCTTGAAGCTTTTAAAAACAATGAAGATATTCATCAAAAAACAGCAAAATTTCTTTTTTGAGAAGATATTATAATTACTAGTGATCTTCGACGTAAGGCAAAGACAGTAAATTTTGGCGTAATTTATGGAATATCTGGTTTTGGATTATCAAAAAATATTAATTCATCTCCCGTTGAAGCTAATTCTTATATAGAAAAATTTTATGAAAAATACAACTGAGTTAAAATTTACTATGAAGAATTATTGAAAAAAGCTAGAGAAACAGGATATGTAGAAACATATTTTGGCAGAAGAAGATATATTTCTTGATTAAATGATTCAAATAAAATTTTACGCTCTCAAGCTGAGAGAGAAGCTATAAATATGCCCATTCAATGAACAAGTGCAGATATTATAAAACTTGCAATGATTAAAATAGATGAATTTTTAAAAAAGTGAAATTATAAAACAAAGATGATAATGCAAGTACATGATGAATTAGTTTTTGAAGTACATAAAAGTGAAATTGAATTAATGAAAAAAGAAATTAAAAATATTATGGAAAATATTATTTCATTTGAGGCAAAACTTTTCGTGGATTTATGAATGGGAAAAAACTGGACTGAAGCAAAAAAATAGTAAAAGGTTAGAGAACCATTGCAATGCGTCTGTACAAGGTAAAATTAAGAAATTATTATGAGTATATAATCTTTGTGAAGTGAAGACTACTTTTTTTCTCATCATCCTTACTAAGTAGAGATAACCTTCCATTCTGTCATCCTTACTAAGTAGAGATAACCTTCCATTCTGTCATCCTTGCGAAGCGAGGATCCCTTTTTAACTTGAGAATGAGTATAATTTTAAATAAATAATATATATTATGAACTATGTATAAAATTTTTCTTGATTTTTTCAGTTTTTTTCTTTGAGAAGTTAAATATAGTTCGATCAGATTTGATAGAGTTATTCTTTTTGTAGAGTTTTATTAATCTGTAAAACCTGTCATAATTGCGAAGCGAGAATCTCTTACAACTTGAGAATTAGTATAATTTTAAATAAATAATGAATTATGAGGATCTGTCATCCTTGCGAAGTAAAAACACCCTTCTGTTCTGTCATCCCTCCGCTTGCTAGCAGAGGGATCCCTTTTTAGCAAGTAATAG
This sequence comes from uncultured Candidatus Peribacteria bacterium, assembly GCA_964518815.1. Classification (GTDB taxonomy): domain Bacteria; phylum Patescibacteriota; class Gracilibacteria; order BD1-5; family UBA2023; genus CAYRGR01. The sequence continues at coordinate 591 of CAZFLS010000115.1, read as the reverse complement.
ACAATTTATAATTAAGAAATATTTTTTACTTTTAACTTAAGTAAAATGATTTACAGAATTAAAAGTTATTATGTATATATTATGGCAAGTGATAGTTGAACATTGTATACTTGAGTTACAAATAATCTAGAAAGAAGAGTATTTGAACATAAAAATTGATTGACAGAATGATTTACTAAAAAATACAAATGTCATAAACTAGTTTATTGTGAAGAATGAGCGAATATAAATGACATGATTTTAAGAGAAAAACAAATAAAACATTTTAAAAGAAAACAAAAAGAGGATTTAATAAAAAGTACTAATTCTAGTTGGACAGATTTAACTAAAAATTGGCTTTAATTACTGATCAGAATGAAAAGGGATTCTCGCTTCGCAAGAATGACAGATTGGAAAGGAATTCCTGGCTTCGCAAGAATGACAGAAAAAGTACTAATTCTAGTTGGATAGATTTAGCTAAAAATTGGTTTTAATTACTGACTTGAGGGAAAGGGATTCTCGCTTCGCAAGAATGACAGAAAGAGTACTGACTTGAGGAAAAGGGATTCTCGCTTCGCAAGAATGACAGATTGGAAAGGAATTCCTGGCTTC
>CAZFLS010000114.1:0-4429 GCA_964518815.1 uncultured Candidatus Peribacteria bacterium | reverse complement strand
CTTATGATGAGGCTTCAAATTATGATTTTAGATATATTTCTGGACAAGATTCTTCAATAAAAGATTTTCTATATATTTATACAGAAAGGCCAATTTATAGACCTTGAGATACTGTATTTTATAAATGACTTTTGAGATCCTTTAATATAAATGGTTATTCTAAGTCAAAAGCCAAAAAATGAAAACTTAAAGTAATGGATGGAGATGGAAAATTCTTTAAAGATTTTGATGTAATAATCGATAAAAATTCTAATTTTAATTGAAATTTTTCTCTACCAACCAATATGAATCTATGAAGATATAGTTTTGAATTTACAGTAGAATGAAAAGAAGGTCTTATTTACAACGATGGTCAATTTTTTGTTGAAGAATACAAAAAACCTGCATTTAAAATTAACATGGAAGGATGACAAAAAGATCTTGCTATTTGATCTAGTATTGATTTAAAAATTAGTCCTGAATATTATTTTTGATGAAAACTAATTAATACCAAATATTTAAGAAGTATTTTAGTACAGGATTATTTCTTTGATGCTAAGTTTTATAGTGATTATCAATTTGGAGAAGGATATAAATATTTCGAATGCTTATATTGGTGATATTGTGATTATAGTGATAATGTACTAGAATCTTGAGAATGAAAAATATGAGTAACTGGTGAAGATATTTGGAAATATGCTTTTACAGGTAGTGAAGAAGATAGCGGAGAAAAAATTTATAATTTTAATGTGACCGTGGAAGATCCTGATACAAAAAAACAGGTTTCAAAAACACAAAGTTACGTTTTACACAATACAGATTGATATGTTTGAATCAAGTCTCCTTACTGGAATACAAAAGAAAATGGAATAAAATTAGATTGAGTACTTCTTGATTATGATGCAAAACCAATATCTTGAAAAAATGTGACTATTGAGTTACATAAAGTAGAATGGAAGAATGTAAAAAAGCAGTGATTAGATTGAGTATTTTATAATAATTATGAACAAGAAAAGAAAAAAGAATGAGATTTTTCTATGACAAGTAATGATAAATGAGAATTTGGAGATACTTTAATAACAAAATGAGAATGAGAATATGAAATAAAAGCAATTTATACTTGAATAAATAAGAAAAGTTTTATTTCTGTAGTTTCTACTTATGTATCATGAAATTCAGAAACATATTACTGGAATGAATGAAATAATACAGTAACTGATCTTGTATCAGAAAAAAGTATGCTAAAAGTTTGAGAAACTGCAAATTTTGTTTTGAAATCGCCTGTTAATAATTGAAAAATGTTTGTTGCAATAGAAAAGGATGATTGAATTTTGGATTATTTCATTCAAGATATTAAATCAAATTGAGAAAAAATATTTATTCCAGTCAAAGATACTTACTATCCAAATTTTTATGTAAAAGTATTTTTGATTTGAAAAGATTGAACTAATCCTCTTCCAGTATATAAAAGAGCTCTTTCTGTAATTAAAGTTATTACTGATTATAAAAAAATCAAAGTAGAAGTTATTCCAGCTAAAACTTCTTACTTACCTTGAGAAAAAATGAAAATTACTATAAAAACAGCAGATGAGAATTCAAAACCTATTGCAAATGCAAACTGAAGTATCAGTATAGTAGATGAAAGTCTTCTTGCTCTCAAATGAAATCCAAAGAAAAATCTTTTTGCTTTCTTTTATGATATGAAGAGATATTTAGGTACTAGTACTTTTATATCTTTAATGAATTTGATAGAAAAATTAGAAGTAAAAGATATCTGAGATTGAGAAAAATGATGAGCTTGAGAAGGTATAAAATGATGACTTGCAAAAAAGAAAAGATGAATATTTAAAGATACTGCTTATTGGCAAGCAAATTTTACTACAGATAAAAATTGAAAATATACATTAACTACAGATGCTCTTCCTGATAATCTTACAACCTGGGTAATAGAAAGTGTAGTTTCTACTCCAGATGATAATAAAATTTGAGTTTGAGAAGCATCAGTTACTACTACTAAAAGAGTAATTATAAATGATAATTTGCCTAGATTTTTGTCTTCAACCGATACTATTACTATTGCTCCTGTAATCTTTAATAAAACTTGAAAAGATTCATATTTTGACGTGTCTATTAAAGCTAGTAATATAGAAATCAATAACAATTCTAAAAGTATTTTAATTAAAAAATGAGAGCAAGTTACAGTAGAGTTCAAATGAAAAGTTGCAGATATTTGAATCGCAGAAAATAAATCTGAATTTTCTTCAAAATTGACAATAAAAGCAGTCTCTAAAGATAACCAAGATTTGGATGAAATAGAAAAAAATATTCCAATAAAAGAATCTTCTACTCCAGAATTTGTTTCAACTGTCTGAAAAACAACTTGAGCTAGTTTCGATGAAAAAATTGATTTAACCGGAGTTCCTCTGGCTTCTACTAAACTTAAGGTAAATTATTCAGCTACATTATTATCTAATGTATTAGATTCTGTCGATTATTTAAAGAATTTTCCTTATTGATGTAGTGAACAAATAACATCAGCCATAATGTCAAACGTTTATATCAAAAAATTGTATAATTCTGTAAATATTCCTTTTGATTTAAAAACTAAAATGGTTAAAAAGTGGGTAGATTCTGAAACTGGATATAAACAATACTCTGTAGATGAACTTATAAAAAATTATTTGATCGAAATTGCTAAATTTCAAAAAAATAGCTGATGATTTAGTTATTGGACAGAAAATAATTCTTATTATATTAGTTATGCTAATTTTGATCTGACAAGTTATATTGTCGAATCAATATGTAATAACAAAGATCATTGATATAATATGGATGATAAAATTATGAAAAATGCAATTTCATATTTAAAAACTAGATTTTATACAAATAAAATTGAAGGTTGTTATGAAACAAAAGATAATAATTGTAAATACTCAGAAACTCAAAGAATAAATGCAATCTCTGCTATTCTTTCATATAATAGACAAGATTATGAAGGTTATAAAATGTGGAAATTATTGAATCTTGAAAATTCTACTTCTAGTATGAAAAATGCAGAAATAAAAGTAATTGCAAAATTATTAAAAAATAAGAGTTTAAGCAAAAATGATAAAAAAACCTTACAAGAGAAGTGAATAAATTTAATAAACGATATAATAAAAAACAATTTAGTTTATAATCCAAAATGAGCTTTTTTATGAAAAGATGATACTTATTCTAGATTACTTAATACAGCTTCTTTCATAGAAGCAGCTTGAGAATTTGGTTTAGATAAAATTAAGGATCTTGAACAAATTATAGATAATATAAATAGATGGCTTATTAGTCAAAAAAAATGAGATTCATTTGGTTCTACTCAAGACGATATTAACGTAATAAAGGCATTTACTTCTTTTTTGGAAAATTCTTGAGAATTAAAAAATGTAAATATGAATATAAAAGCATTCATTAATAGTGAAGTTGTAGACGAAAAAAATATTGATAATAAAAATAAATTAGAAGTATTTACCAAAACTATTTGAAAAGATAAACTTAAAGAAAGTAACACTTTTAATATAAATAAAAACTGAAATTCCCAAGTTTATTATGATTTAAATTTGAGCTATTATTTGCCAACTCTTAATATTAAACCAAGGGATGAAGGATTCTTATTACAACAAACTTATTATGATTATAATGAATACAGAAAGATTGAAAAATTAAAAAAAGAAGAATGGGAAAATTATAATAATTGAAAAATTGATTATAAAGATTTAAGATACCCAAAAGAAATAATAGAATATATTACTCCTATTAAAAATGGAAAAGTATGACAACTTGCAATAGCTTATAATAAAGTCATAATCTGAGAGCCAAAAGATAAAGTCGCTTTTGAATGATTTATACCAGCTTGATCCGAACTAATAAATACAAATCTTGCTACAGAAGACCAAAGTGCAAAATTTGAAACTTTCTTTGAAAGAGAAGAATTTAGAGATGATAGGTATTTTTCTTACATTTCATCAATGAATACATGAATTTATGAATTTAAATATATAATAAGATTTACTCACGACTGAGATTTTAATATTAAACCATCTAGAATATTTGAATTCTATAATCCAGAAGTTTTTGGTAGAAATGAATGAAGAGAAATTAAAATAGAAAATTAGAAGTATATAAGTTTTTTAATTTTTTATATCTTTATAATAAAAAATAACTCAAATTTATTTTAAAAATTAAGCTCTTGTCATAGTATTTTGATAAGGGCTTTTTTTAATTACTTTTTACCACAAATAAAACTACATATTTATTTGCATTATCAAAAAAAAATATAAAATTCTTCTACATTAATTTTTTTGTTATTACATGAAACATATTAAAGTATATATTAAAAATTACGATACAAATAAAAAAGAAATTTTAAAAGATATTTCCTTTATTTTAAACGAATCTGATAGAATTGCTGTAG
>CAZFLS010000113.1:0-4447 GCA_964518815.1 uncultured Candidatus Peribacteria bacterium | reverse complement strand
CTCTAGCACAGTAATCAAAAGGAGGTTTTTATAAAGATTGGTGTATTTACTAACCCGCGAAGGACTACTTAGGCTTGGTAAAACAACACCTTCTAGTAATTTGAGGTCTCTTTATCTGGATTGTAATTTTGATCTAGAAAAAGAGGAAGATGTTAACTTAAACAAAAACAATTGAGCTTATTAACAGCCCGCTTATAAATCTATTTAGTCTCTTGCCCTCTGCCTGTCAGATTAGTTTTTGCCCCTGTAAGAGTACTATAATATGATTTAAGTAGCCGGCTCTTAACAATTTAATAGTTTTAAAATAACGGCCTAAAAAACTAGTGCCGTAAAAGGCTTTATCTGAAGAGGTTTACAAAACTCTCTTTGGAAAGCAAGAATTATGAGACCCCCTCATCAGATTATTGAAATGAGGGGGTTTTGCATTATAGATAATTTTAAGTTCAGTTTTGATATAAAAAACTTAATTATTTTTTCTTTTGAATTTGATTATACTTTTCTTCAATAATTTTTCTTGCGTTTGGCATATAATCCGAAATACGCAATAAGTCTTCCCAAATTGATTTGCTACTAGGTTTTAATTTATCTTCATTTATTAATTTTTGTAAAATATAATTGAGTAATCTTGTATCTTTATGTTCAAGTATATAATAATGTTTTAAAGCTGGAATAGAAATTTTGATATCATATTTTTTACTAAAAATATAGTCTCTTATTTGATCTGATCATAAACTCCAAATTTCGGCTATTATATAGGGGTCTGTATATGACCATGCAATTTTGTTTAAAATCATTTCCGCCCAATTTTTTGTTTTTATTATTAAAGGATTTTCTGAATTTAAAATTTGTTCTTTCTTATTTAAATGATTTGAATTTATATTTTTTTCTCCTAATCAAGTAGTAGAAAGATCAGATAGGTTTTTTAATATTTTTACTAAATTAATCGAATTTCTATCTCTTAATATTATAGAATTTGGGTTAAATTTCTCGCAAAAGGATTTTTTATTTTCTTCGTCCCAAGATGAAAAATTTGTAGTTATATTTATAATTTGTTTAGTTGACATTCAAAGTATTTTTTCTACATTAAATACAGTTTTTTTTAACACGTTTTCTGTAATTACATTCATTCTTAGATCATCTTTATTTTTGGAAAATTTTTGTAACTCATTTTCATTAATTATAACTCTTTGGTCCCAAAATTTTAGTATTTCTATATCAAATATACTTTTATTTGGTTCAGTTTTGTAGAATTCTTTAATTTCTTTAACAATATCTTGAATTGTATATAAATAAATGTCTACTACTATATTATTAAGTTCTTTTAGTTCCATTTTTTCTAATTCTATTTTTTCTTCTCTCGTAATTTTTGAATAACTATCTGATTTTTTTAAAAACAAAGTTTTTCTAGCAACCAAAAAATATTCAATTAAAACATTTTTAATACTAAAAAGTTTTTTTGCAAACTCTTTTTCATTAAGTATAGCATCAGAAAATTTTCTAATTTCTTCTATTTCTAATTTTAAAATTTCTGTTAAAAAAACATGCTGAGCCGCTTGATTATCATAATTACTGCTTCTATATTTTTTCTCTTCTTCCAAATATCTTGTTAAATAGGAAATATTGTCTAAAACGGAAGAATTAATACTTCATCATTGTCTTAAGGTCTCTCGTGATTGGTTATAGATTCTTCTAAGATTTGCAGTATTTTTTCGATCTACAAAAAAATCCTCTTCTTCTCTAAACATACAAGCTATAGTTAGAGACATGAGAATATTATCTATAACTCCAAAATCTGTAATATATTGTCATTTTTTTGTACTTCACCAATGTTTCTGATTCCACAAACAATATTTAATTGACAATAAAGGAGTTAATTTGAATTTATTTAATATTTTTTGTATTCATTCAACGTCATTTTTATATTCATTATAAGTACCAATGATTGTATCTACACTAGTAAATTTTTTTAGGTTATCAATTTCTTGTTTACTGATTAATCTAAACCATAAACCACCGATTTCTATTTCAGACTCTTTTATTACTTTTTCTACTATTTTTTTGTCTTTTTCAAAATATAATTTTCATGCTTGATGAATTAATTCTAATGATTTTTGGGTAAATATAGCTTTAGCTAATTTTACTTTATCTTCATGTATTTCTTTTATGCTTACAGCATTTTCTAATCATAAATTAATTAATTTAAATGTTCTTAATATTGCACGATTCATATCGTTTGGATTAAGAATATTTCCATTAAAATTTTTTAACTCATTTAATGATAGGCTTGATATTTTGCCCCAAAAATCGTCAAAGTTATAATTTAATCAAACCAAATATTTAACAATTTCAGAAAGTATATATTCTTCTGGAATATCTGTTTTATTTATAACAATAAGATCTTTTGCTCAATTATTATCGATAATGTTTTTTACATTACTATCAACACTAGAAGCTAATTTTTCAGTTTGTTCAGAAATAACCCAAGATGTACCATCTCAGTTTTTTTCTTCTATTAAATCTATAATATCACTTTCTTCAGTGGAAATATTTTTTTTATCATTCATAAAAATGAATTAAAAAGTTTTTAATTATCCAAAATAATTTATTTATCATCAATTACAACACCAGAAGTTAAATCTATATTATCTTCATTTACTCAAAATTGAAGAGCATTGTTTAGTTCTTGATTTGATTTTAGTATATCTTCAGCCAACTCTAAATCTCCCTCAGTATAAGGTCAATTAATACCTACACTTCTTAAAATAGCCAATAATTTATTTTCATCTTGAATTGATTTTTCTGATTTTTTTGGCGTTTGTGTTGTTGCATTTTTTACTCAATCTTTAATTTTTTCAATTACATCTAAATGTAAACTTTCAGAATCTATTTTATAATTTCATTTTTCCAAAACTGCTTCTATATTTTTTGCAATTTCTGGAAATTGTCTTTTACAATAAAAAAGTAAATCTGGATATTTTGTAGATGTATAAGCTAATAAGTTGAGATCAAGAGCATATATACTTTCTTTTTTCCAAGAATCATCTTTTTTAGGAGAGTTGATAATTGCTGAAAAATAAGAATAAATAGAATCCGCAGAAATTATCATTTGATTTTTAAAAATATACCATCTTTTTACTCAAGACTCTTCATTTTTTCTACATCGTAATAGTGATATTTTTTCTTTTTCTCAGCTATTTTTTATCATTTTATATTCATTTTCAATTAATTCAACCCAATTTGCAGAATCATTGTAATCAGTTTTATTTATGATATCAATATTTTGTTTTTCAAATACAAAAGTATTATATTTAATAATAGTTTCTATTTCTTCAGATTTTAATGTTTCCAAAAGAGATGAATAATCTTTTCCTCATGTTCAAGAAAAAGAATATTCAATAAGTTCGTTCATATCTTCAAGCGATTTTCTTAATTCAGCTTGTTTCAAAAATAAATTAATAGAATTCGGAGTTTTTTCTAATTTAATTAAATCATACAGATCTCATATCAGTCAAGTTCATTCAAAAAACATACGAATTTCTTCATCTCAATAATTTTCTAATTTTTTTACTATATTTCGAAATTGTCGAGCTTTTTCAACAGAAGGCATTTGTTTTCATATATGAAAATCTGCAATAAGTTCTTTTATACCACCTGGTTTTTCAATTTTACCATCACCTCCTTTCCCAGTAGTTATTATATTATTCATAAAATTAAGGATTATTAAAATAATAGTTTTGGATTCCTATCTGAATCTTGACAGGGATAGTAAAAACAATTATAATTTTGTAAAATTTAAAATACAATCACATTAAAAAAATCCCTTAAAAAAAGGATAAAAATATGTCATACGAGCACGACGATAATAGTTTTAAATTATATTAAAATATATAAAAAATAATTCTTGTTATATATTTTATTCAATATTTTTAAGAGTTTCTAAAATTTCTCATGCGATTTTTTTTGTAGTATATGAATCTAAGTAATTTAACATATATTCGTTTCAATAATCTGCATGAGTTATATAATTCTTTCAATTAATATTTACAGTTCATAAACCATATTCTTTTCAATCTTTTGTAATAAAAGTTCCGATGTATTTTGTTTGTTTTAAAGAAAAACCAAGAGAATCTCAACTATAATTGAAAGAATTATTAATTGCATTTAAATTTTCTTTTAAATAGTAATAAGGCTTATTAAATTCTATTCACTTTTGTTTAAAAATTTGTTTATGATTTTTATAAAAATATTTACTTATATAAAATATAATTCATTTTTTATTTATAATACCTTTTATTTCTTCTTCACTATTTATATAATCCTTAATTACTAATTCCTTTATAAAATCATAATGATTTCAATCAAATCATCATTTAAACATACTATTAGCTGATTTAAAAATTCCTCTGATTTCTTTCCTAGTTTGCCAAAAATAATCATAAGCTATATC
>CAZFLS010000112.1:0-4449 GCA_964518815.1 uncultured Candidatus Peribacteria bacterium | reverse complement strand
CTTAATTATAACACATATTAGTTAAAATACCTACCCATTTTTGTCCATTAAGTCATTATTTTTATCTAAATTTTAATTCATGGGCCTTAAATTTTTACTTGCTTATTTATTATTCAATTTTTTCTTTTTTCAAGTTTTAGAAACAGTTTTGTTTGGCTTATTTGGTTTTTTAATATTTTTTAATTTTTTTGAATTATTATCTTTTAGTCATTTTTTTGGATTTAGTTTATTTATTTTTTTATCTGATTTTTTTGTTGATTTTTTTACAACTTTTTTAGTTGATTTAGCTTTGTTTTCTTTTTCTTTCATTTCCTTTAGCCATTTATCTGCAGCTTCTTTTGATAAATATTTATCTTCCAACATCTGCACAAATTTATCTGTATCTGGATCATATTTTGGAAATGAAAACTTCATGTTACTACCAGATAATTTATTAATTTCTTTTTCAATATGAGAATTTACTTTAGTAAGCTCTATATATTTTCTTCAATATATTATGCTTTCATCAGGCAACCAAGGTAAATCTTGTGATTTTAAATTTTTTGTATTAAATAAATGATCTATAATTATTCAACTTTTTTTCTTACCAGCTCACCAATTATATGAAATTGCCAAATAAAGACCAAGTTTTGAATAATTTTCTGATTTTGTTAATAATTCTCTATGTTTCTTGCTTAATATACTTAAATTTGAATCTTGTAATAAAACTGAGGCTTTAGCAGCATTTATATGATTATCAGTTCATTCAATAAAATCATCTATTAAAGAAGCTTCCGGATATTGTCATTTTACTGAATTATAAGTATCATTCATAAATTGAAATAATCATCTAGCACCCGCTTTTGATGGTCAAAACTGATATGAAAAATATTTATTTATTCAAATAGTAGTCAATATTTTATTTATTAATTGAGTTGTTGTTGATTTTGCTTTATTATTTAGATCTTTTTCTATTTTTGTAAATTTTTTTCAATTACTATTCCTAAATTCATGTACTATACAAGGATATGCCTCAATCGGATCCTCATGTTCTATCATTCACAAAAGAAAAGTCATATCAAAAAATTGTTGTGAATCAATTATATTATTTAAAAAAGCTTTGGATTTTATATTTCATTTATTTAATTCTTCTCGAACTTGTATAAGAGAATTTAGCATATATAATAATCCTTCTTGACGTATTTCTTGAATATCAAATTTTTCTGAATATGGAGTATATACTATCTCAATAAATTTTGGATTTTCTTTACCAAAAGGCAAGACTCTTTTTAATCCAATGGTTACCCATCATTCTGGTATTTCAACCTTAAAGTCTGTATTTGCTCAATTGGACTTTTCAAAAAAAACCTTAAAACCATCTTTACTTTTATTTTGATTATCAACATCATGTTTAAATCATTCAAAAAGAATGGTTTTTATTTCTTTTGATTTTAAATTATAAACTACTAACAAAGAATTATAAGTTTTTAATCTTTTTTTTATTATTTTCTTTTCTTTATAATTTTCTAATTCAAATCAAGCTTTTTTTTGATTTAATATTTCTCTTCCCTGTTTAATCTTATCAAAAATTATCTTATCAAACTCAATACCTTTTTCATTTGGCATTGAAATAAAAGTATTCTCTACTTTTACAGGTTTTTTAATTTTTGAGGGTTCTTTTTTGTCTTCAGAACATCATGAAAAAACTCAAATTCCCATTCAAATTCAAATTATTCAAGAAATAATGTTACTAAATTTTGAAGAATTTATTTTAGAAAAAATTCCTTTTTCCTTCCTTCTTAATCATTCTTCTATATTATTTTTATCGGAATTTCATATCAAATTAATATTTATCATAATAGCTTATTTAAAATTAGAGCAATGTATATATTAATAAAAATAATCGTTTGTCAACTTAAAATTTGATAAATACTAAATTGAATTAAGGTTTTTTTAATTTTTTTGCAATAATTATAAGTAATTTTTGAACTAAAAAACTCTAAACAAGAATTGTTTAGAGTTTTTAAATCTAATCATGATTTCTAATTCTTTTTCTTTTTTCTAGGACTTTTAACCTCTTTTTTTCATTTTATTTTTTTCACTTCTTTTTCTGCTATAAACTCATTAGTATTTCTATCCATAATATGAAAACATGTTGAATTTTTACTTTCTTTTACTGCTTCAATTTTTCAAGATTTTTCTAATCACACAAATAATTTTTCCAGCCATCTTATTTGCCCTACGGTTAAATTTTTATAAGTTATATCAAAAGTACAACCATAAAGATGACTTGAATTTGGTGCCTTATTAGCACTTTTCATTCTTTTTAAATATTCTTTTGTTCTAGTAAGACTATTTACAGTAAGAGGTATTCGAAAAATAGCATAAAATTCTTTTGAAATATTTAATAAAAGATTGTAAGTATGTGGTAATAATACTTTATATTTTTCTTTAATTTCTGAATTTTCTACAGCACTACCTATTTCTTTGTCATTCAAAGTAAAATATTTGCTATCTTTTACTTTTACAAGTTTTCACTTTTTAATATATTCATCAAGCTCTTTATAATTATCAAAAGCATGCAATTTTGATTTTGCTCTTCGTACTTCTCTTTCATGTTGTGCTTTTGTTCATTTTAAAATATTGGCAGTTTCTTTCGGATTAGTTTTGGGAACATTTTGAATTCATTTGTTTTTATTAACTATAGCTGCTTCAGCATTTGGTAATAAAGTATTAACTATTGAAACATTTTCCTTTTTATAGGTATTTAATTTTTTTTCAGAATTATAAGCAACTTTTTCTGGAACTACTTTTTTTACAAGACCATACTGTGATTTAGGATACTTAATTATTACTCATGAACTAGGAATAATTGCATTCTTATCAATTTCGGCATTTAAAGCAGCGAAACTATCAGCAACTATACCTATTCATTTATTACATTCTCTATTATAATAGTCATAAAATGTTGCCTTTTTTGGTTTTTGTGTATTTATCGAAATATTAAGTTTAGTTCATGGACGTAATAATTTTTGTCAAACTATAAGATTATTATCTGCAGCCAAAAATTCAGAGCCAATATTAAATTTTTTGGCAATAGAATCTTTCGTCTCTCATTTTTTTACTATATATATTTTTTTGACAGTTTTTGTTTCATTAAAAGTATATCCGATAATTTTTTTAGTGTCATACTTTATTTTTGGTTTTTGTTCTAATTTTCATTCCTTATTTTTAAGGTAATTAATTGCATCTAAAGCTGCAAGAAGTTTTGGAGGATATTTAAGATTTTCTCTATAAAATTTAGCTCTCATCTCAAAAATTGCTTTACTAGTAAGAGGTAGAGTTAATTTTTGTCATACTACTAAAGATTTTCTGATTTTATTATATTTTCTGATTTTTTCTGTAGAAATATCATATTTTTTTGCAATGCTTTCTACAGTATCTCATGCTTTTACTTTATATTTTACTGCTGAATTTCTTGCTTTATCTTGTAATGCTTTTAAATTATCTTCTATATACTGATTAAAATTTTCAAGAGTAACATCTTCTTTTTTTGTTATTTTTATAAAACTCCAAAAAAATCATCAATTATACGAAGACAATGCTAATTTCCATCTATTTTCTGGTTTTTCTTTTGAACTCGTTCTATAATATGCATCCTTTAAATATTCAATACAAAATTTTCATGATTTCATCCAATCTCTTCTTTCATCAATTATTCATCTTTCAGTTAAACATGTTTTTCATATTTTACAATAACTTTTAGCTGTGCTGGACATAATTTGATATGGTCATTTTGCTTTTACAGGAGATACTTTAAAAGGATCTGCTGTTGATTCTGTAATTGCAAGATATATAAATTCTTCTGGAACTCATGCTTCTTTAAACATCTTTTTTAAATCTTCTTCCCAGGGTCACATCCTAGAATAAGCTTCTCTTAAAATATTTGGATTTTCGATATAATCATTGAAAAATGCTTCTCTTGTAGCATTTAAAACATTCTCATTAATTTCAATATCTGGATTATTATGTTTTATTGTTTGTCATATAGTTTTTTCTTTTTCAGAAACTTCCGGCTTTTGAAAGCTTAATTTTTTAATCTCATTCTGCTTTTTTGGTATAGAAATATTTTGAATAGGTTTTTTATTTGAATCAAAAATATCAAGATTTAATCTAATTCTATTTTTTAAGGAATCCTTTAAAAAATCATACTTTCTTTTAAAAATATCAGTAATTTTTTCATTACTATTTATTTTAGATGAACTTAATTTTTCTTTATCGGACATCGGACATAAAATGATTAAAAATTATAATTATATTAATAATATAATAAATATTAATTAAAAGCAAAATTTAGAAAAATATAGAAATAATTTTGAATTTTTAACTTTGAGTTTATAATCTATTTCGTCTTTTTAATTTTTTTTATTATGTCTCAATCTTTACTTGAAAAATCGAACTATTATTTAC
>CAZFLS010000111.1:0-4533 GCA_964518815.1 uncultured Candidatus Peribacteria bacterium | reverse complement strand
TTTAATTTCCACAAACAGCGTAAAGTGCTTCAGGATGTCCACCAGGATTTCTTTGTTGAGCATGCCATGGATCAGCACTTCCTGCCTTTCTTCATCAGGCGGGAATTGAATGACCTTATATTCTTCGGGGAAGATATCTACCCAGTTGTTATAAAAATCAAAATCGGCGCTGATCGTGCCGACACGCGCTTCCTTACCGCGGGTGATGATGCTGAACAGGTTGTAATGAAAAAGCCGCTCTTCACCTTCCTTAAATCCGTAATCGTCGTCGCGGGTATTGGCGTAACGGGTGATTTGCAGATAGGCTTCACTCAAAGGTTCGGCCACATCAAAATCCTTGGCCTCCACCACGACCACCGGCAGACCGTTAAGGAATAAAACGATGTCTGGAATAATCCCTTCGCGGCTCGCGCAGGGTGTCAGCAGCCGGAACTGATTGATGGCGTGAAATGTATTGTTTTCGTAATTTTTAAAATCCACCAGACGAACCGTCGGGTCCTGTTCGCCGGTGAGTGTGTTTTGGGCAACGCTGGTGCCTTTTAAAAGCAGACGGTGAATTTCCCTGTTGGCTTCATGCAGGCTACGGCCTCCAAAGTTTTGAATCTCAAAAAGGATTTCATCCAGTTGTTTGTCGGTCAGCCATTCCCGGCCGTCGTCCGTTTTGTTGATGGCTTTGATGCTGTCCTTGAAGACTTGCGGCAAAACCACCTGCTTGAAGTTTTCGCGCAGACTTTTCGCCGGTTCCTGCGGAATACCGATACCCTGATCAATGACATTCCAGTTTAAATGCCTCAGCTTATCCAGAAAAGGTTTTTCTACATTGATGTATTCAGCCATATTTCTCCTCGGTTGCGATATTAATTTCACCTTGTCATTCCGGCGAAAGCCGGAATCCAGTTTCTTTTTCCTGGATGCCGGATCGAGTCCGGCATGACAATATTATCTTTAAACCGCTAATGCTTCCTCCGGCAACTTTACTCTCTTCTTCCCGCTCAACAAATCATTCATCAAACCGGACTTGATCTGTTGCAGCTTAATGAAAATATTTTTCTCGTTCTTTATTGAACAGTCAATAACCGCTAATTTTTCCCCGATTGCTTTTTGTTCTTTAGGTGAAGGTCGCAACATAAGAAAAGCTTTAATTTTATCTAAGCCCAAATCAGGTACTCCAATACTTTGAATTTCCATTTTAATTTGGTTTTGGAAGAAGTATGATTTTATAAACTGTAAATAAAACATCTCATCCATTATTTTAGGATTTACGCGAATCATACAGGCGCTATGAAGTATGCTAAATTCAGGCATCCATCCCTCCACCATACAGACTTTGCCAAGTAACGCACCTATTCTTGTAAATATTAAATCACCCGTTTTCAAATCTGTCTTTTCTGCATTCTTCAAATGCGCTTCATAAGTGATGTATTTACATTCGGAAAAACTTATTTCTTCATTTTCATCAAAATCTTTTGGCGAGATGATAGCGACACCAGCATCAACATAAATAGGCGTAAAATGATCACGGTCAGCAATTTTTAGAGTTGTTTCTTCAAATGTTTCTACCTCCCACTCCATGGGAACCATACCCAACTTGCTCTCTTTATACAATTCCGGTGCGTTTTCGTATTGGGGGCGGAGTTTGCCGGTGGTGACGTCAATGCCACGCGTAAACAAATCGTGCAGCATGCCTTGCTTGATGGCTTTGTATTTCTCTATGGCAGCCTGTGTTTTTTCTATAACCGCATCACAGGTGGACAGAATACGGACAATTTTACGTTGTTCAGTTTTAATACTTGCAATATTTAAATGTAAATTTTCGATTGTTGTCTGATTAATTGATGCCTGATTGATTGCTTGACAAGCCATTCGCTCAAACCACCGTTTATGAAAAACAAGAGTGTAATAAATATAAAGAGGCTCAACATTGCTTTTAAATCTTAATAGAAGCAAATTCATCCCATGAAATAATTCAGCG
This sequence comes from uncultured Candidatus Peribacteria bacterium, assembly GCA_964518815.1. Classification (GTDB taxonomy): domain Bacteria; phylum Patescibacteriota; class Gracilibacteria; order BD1-5; family UBA2023; genus CAYRGR01. The sequence continues at coordinate 2,561 of CAZFLS010000111.1, read as the reverse complement.
TTACTGTTATAAAAAGCAACCTTGCCAATATGTTTGATGCTATTGATGTTACTTAAAAGAATATCGCCATTTCTAAGTTTATACTTTTCGGAGCAATGCCTTACGTAACCAACTTTTTTATAATTCACCACACCATCTGATATAGTCTCTATTCTTGTAACAGGGTAAGCCGTGATTTCTGACACTTGCAAATCACTCGTGCCATTTCCAATATAGTCAAGTAATTCTTCAAATTTTATTGTTTGCCACTCACTCATACCCCAACTCCGTCAGGAAACTGCTTAACAAGGTCGTTTCCTTATCTCTCTCCGCTAAAATGGCGTGCAGCGGAATGGTGTATTTGTCGTGCAGATTTTCCACAGCCGATAGCAATTGGCGGCTGTGGGATTGCAGGTAGCCGTTAGCGGTCTGATGCAGGGTTCGCTGCCAGCGGTCCAGAATAAGCTGTTTGGCTTCCTCGTCCGTGATGCTCAACCGCGCCAGGTCCACCAGGTCCTGCTTGCGGTCGTTGATTTCTTTGATTTTCTTTTTGCATTGTTTCAATTCGTCTTCAAGTTCTGTATGTTTGGCAATGCGCAGTTCATCAGCTTCAATCATGTCATCCAGGCGCTTAAAGTCAGATTCAAATTTTTTCGCCTCTGCCTTTAATGCCGTAATTTCACCGTCCAGTTCAGGCTGTTTTTTGAGCGCTTTTTCGTTGGCTTTAATCCTTTTTTGCAGATTCTTGTATTCCTTGTCCGCTTCTTTTCGTTCACCTTTCAGGGCCTTGATGCCATCTTTGTGCTCTTTGAGTTCCTTGCTGCGCCAGACTTCGTAATCTTCTTCATTCCAGACATCGTCTTCGAGATCGTTTACTTCCGCAAACAGAGCTTGCAGCTCGTCCCGGCGGGCTTCGTTGTCTCTCAATTCTTTCAAGACGTCGGGATACTGGCTTTCCAGGATTTCATCATCGGGAATCAGTTCGGCATTCCAGCCGCTGGCCGCCACACTTTTCAAATCGGTCTGCAACTGGCTCCAGTATGACGCCAGAGCGCCGCGGCTCTGGTAACCATCGAGCACCGCCTGCTGCCCGGTTGAAAGTATTGCGATGGCATTCGTAAAGCTTTCGGAAAAACGGCGGTAGAGCTCAAAGACGTTTTTGTTTTCCGGCAGGGCTTCAAAATCCTTTACCGCCTTATTCCACCAATCGTTTAATTGGACGGTGTACTGGTTTTGCGTCGCGGCGATGCTTTCACTTTCATCAAAAAGCTTTTTGATGTCTTCTTTGAGCGCAACAGCATCGACAAACTTCAGGTAGCCGTCTTTCAAGCGGGTGAACAATTTTTCATTTAAACCGGGGTAACATGCAAACGGATCTGCCAGCGCGGCGACTTCGCTTTCCGGTATGCCGCCTTGCAGGTGCGCGTGCACGTCATGCGGCTCGGCGGGCGGCGCATTGTCTACAAACCGGCGAATATTCAGGTTGTATTCCTCACTCTCCAAATTACAAAGTTCATCCAAACCTTTATTTTTACTGACTAACTTGCTGTATTTCGTAATCTCTATTTTATGGCGATAAACAAAAGCAATTTTCTCAATGTCTTCCGGCCGCAGCTTGTTTTGATTTTTTCCTTCTCGATATTCCCGGTCGGCATTGATGAAAAGCACCTTGTCACGCAAATGGGCGTCTTTTTTGTTGATGACCATGACACAGGCGGGAATGCCGGTGCCGTAAAACAACGCGGGCGGCAAACCGATCACCGCTTCCAGATAACCGCGACCGATGAGCCATTCCCGGAATTTGCGTTCATCGCCGCCGCGAAACAGCACGCCGTGCGGCATCACGACAGCCATGCGTCCGGCATTGTTGATGCTGGCCACCATGTGCTGGACAAACATGAAATCGGCCTTGCCTTTGGTTGGCATCCAGAAATTGAAGCGTTCTTTGAACTTCATGCCGTCCTTTGTGTAATTTTGCGAAAAAGGTGGATTGGCAATGACGATATCAAACGTTTTCAGCTCGCCGTTTTGCGTATGTAGTGGATTGGTCAAAGTGTCACCGTTCAATATTTTGCTGTCGTAAATACCATGAAACAGCATGTTCATCTTGCTCAGGCTCCAGACCGTGCCGCTTTTTTCCTGCCCATAGAGCGAAAGGTTTTTCGCCGTGCCGTAGCGGCTTTCCACATAGTTTTTGCTCTCGATCAGCATGCCGCCGCTGCCCACGGTCGGGTCATAAACTTCAGCATTGGCTTCCGGCTCCAGGATATTGACCAGCAGGCGCACCACTTCATTGGGGGTATAGAATTCCCCGGCTTTTTTTCCGGCGCTGTCGGCAAAGTATTTGATCAGGTATTCGTAAGCGGCGCCCATCAAATCGGGAAATTCCAGATTGTCGTCGGTGAGGTTCTTTTTATTGAACTCGCGGATCAGCTCCCGCAAATCTTCATCGGTAATCTGCTTGTTGTTTTTCCCGATGCTGCGGTTGAAGTTGATGGATTTCAAAACGCCTTCCAGCTTATCGAGGTTGGCGTCTTCCAGCGCAGCCAGGGCTTTGTTAAGATGGTCGCCGATTTCTTCCT
>CAZFLS010000110.1:0-4580 GCA_964518815.1 uncultured Candidatus Peribacteria bacterium | reverse complement strand
TCGTAATTCATTGTTTAATAAATTAAAAATTCTTAAATTGTTTTATAAATTATAAAAAAATAAATTATAAATTTTAATTATTTCTTATTTCATGTAATCCAATTTATAACCAAGAATATTAGTGTTGCAACTCAAAATGCAAATTCTGTTACAAAAATCTTCATAAAAAGTTCATTTGGTTTTTGTGGTCACCAAACAATAAATATAAATTGTATTAGTCACAAAGCCAAAAGAACTAATATGAATTTCTGTAAAAATTTAATTATTGATTTCATTCCACTTTTTTATTAAAAAATATAGTAAAATTATTTTAGTTTAGATCTTTTGTTTTATCTAAAAGCTCAAGTATTTTTCAATCAATTTTCTTTCATCCAAACCCAAAAATCATCAATTTTGTCACTTTTGTAATTCTAAATTTATAAGATACTGACAATGTCAAAGTACTAGTTTTTTCTTAGATTCAATTCATAAAACTGATTTTTGACTTGAAACTATATCTTGTTTAGGTTTTAAAATATTATTATTCATAAGATTGCAAATAAAATTAAAATTTTCTACAACTTCTGTCTCTCAAAACTACATGATTAGCTTAATACTTAACTATACTTATAATTTCTAATTCATTAAATACTAAATCTTTTAAAGCTTACAATACTGTCTGCTCCAATAAAATCTTTTACTTTAATATCTGGATTTATAACAAATTGTTGTGTTAATAGAGCATTTTCTTCTTTGAATTTTGTCATTTTTCAATCAATTATTTTTTCCAAAATTTCTGTAGGTTTATTTGCATTTTTTGGATCTTGTTTCATTAATTCAAGTTGGATTTCTTTTTCTTTGGCAATTATTTCTGCTGAAATATCTTCTGGAGATAATACATCTGGATTAGTAGCAGTAACATGCATAGCAACTTGTCTTAATTTTTCTAAATCAGTTCAAGGTTTTGCTACTATTACACTAGCAACTTTATTGTTTGAATGAAGGTAATAAGCAATTACATCTCAAGATATTTTTGTCAATGCATTAATTCTCATATTTTCACCAATTTTTAATTGATATTCAGTTGATTTTAATTCCTCAGCTTTTTTAATTGCTTCATCTTCACTAGAAGAAGTTTTAAGAAAATCTAAAAATTTATCTAACATTCCTCAAAATACTTCATTTTTAGCAACAAAATCTGTTTCTGAGCTTACAGCTACTATGTAAGCTATATTTCATTCTACTTCAATTTTTATTTTTCACTCATTTGTAGCATTATCAGCCCTTTTTGAAGCCTTTGCTATTCATTTTTTTCTAAGAATTTCTATAGCTAAATCCATATCTCCATTTGCTTCTTCTAAAGCATTTTTGCAATCAGACATTCAAACACCTGTTTGATCGCGAAGTTCTTTTACTTGTTGTGCTGTTATCATAAAATTAAAAGGTTAAAAAGTTAAAATTTATATAAAGTCAAAATTTCTTACGAATAATTAACACTAATTTTTAAATTAGGATAAGTTAATATTTTATTTATTTTTCAGAAAATTTACTTATTTTTGTTTAATTTGAGGTAATAAATTAAGATTGAAATTTATCTTTCAAAAAGTTAATAATTTTTGTAACAAAAGAAAATTCATAACTTTCTCAGTTATATGCTTTCATAGATCCAAATACTATAAATCAAACATAAATTAGAAAAAAAATTCATCAAAATCTAAATACAATAAATCAAGGCAATAACATAAAAATAAAAGTAGTTATTACAAAATAAATACCAAATAAAACACCTCATTGTTTTATATGAAGAGATAAAAAATGAGAATCTTTTTGCATAATAAAAGGCAATAAAAATCAAAAAGGAATATAGCATATTGCAGCAAGTACTCTCTCTTCCTTACTTGGACCTTCATTTTGATCTTCATCTATGAAAATCTTATTTTGATTTTCGTTTTCCATAAAATTAAAAATTAAAAAATAAAAAAATTGTCTTATTCTTCAATTTCAACTTCTGTAGATTTTGTAGCTTTAATTTCCTTTGTATTATCTTCTTTCTTTTTTGGCAAAAAACTTTTTTCAGTATCAAAAGTTCTCATTATCTTTTTTTTGGTCAATGCTGGTTTTAAATAATCCAAAATAAATTTAATTGCCTTAATTGAATTTACATTACAAGGTATAAAATCAGTACAAGAGTCTATATCTCAAGTAGATCATAAAAGAGCATATGATGGAATTTTTAATTTTTTAGATTCTTCCAAAGCAAGATTTTCATAATGTCAATCAATTACAAAAATTGCATCAGGAGTTTTTTTGAGTTCTTTTACTCATTCATAAGCTTTTTTAAATTTTTCTAATTCTTTCATTTTTTGAGATTTTTCTTTTTTATTAAGTATGTTTAATGCTCAAGTTTCTAGATCTTTTTCTAGTTTAGTATAAGCAATAATTCTTTTTTTAATAGTTGAATAATTTGTAAGCAATCCAGGAACCCATTTATTCATTACATAAAAGTTTCATGTTTCATTTGCAAATTCTTTTACTAATTTTTGTGCTTGAATTTTTGTACCTACAAAGATTATATCCTTGCCTTTTTCTGCAAACTCTTTTAAGGTTTGTTTTACCTCTTCAAGTTTTGCGGCAGTTTTATAAAGATCAAACACATGTATTCAATTTTGTTCTCCAAAGATATAACTTTTCATTTTTGGAGACCAATATTGTTTTTTATGTCAGATATGCACAGCATTATCTAGCATATTTTTTATTAAAGATGAATCAATATTTGTCATAAAAAAATAAATTAAAAAATAAACCTTATTTTACTTTATGGTTTTTATATACATAAAATTCCTTTATTTTTTGTTTATAAAAGGGAATCAGGCAGTATATTTAAATAAAAACATAAAGCTGCTTTTTTCATTTTCCGAAAAAAGACAAGCCAATTATATAAAGAAATAGTAATTTGCAAGATTTTTTTTAATTTTTTTGATATTGTTAACTATATTAACTTTTACTATCTTACTAGGAAGTTTTTTAAAAATCGGTATTTTTTTTGAAAATTATTTATGACACAACTCTATTTCTTCATTCTCCTTTTGCTTTATATAATTTTTTATCAGCGTCTTTTACAAGTAAATAAAAAGCTTCTTCATAAAATTTTTTTAAATTTTCAGATCATTTTTTTAGTTCTAATTTTTTAATTTTTTTTGTAGACATAGAAAATAAAGAACTTTCATACAAAGAAGTTACTCCTATGCTTACGGTTTGTTTTAATGTAGGTTCAAAATCAAATTTTATTTCTTCAATTTTTTTTCTAATTTTTTCTGCAACTTTAGTTGCGTCTTCTAGTCTAGTTTCTGGTAAGATAATTACAAACTCTTCTCATCAATAACGAGCTACAGCATCAATATCATCTCTTACTGACATTTTAGATAATTCTGCTATTTTCTTAAGTACTCTGTCTCAAATTAAATGTCAGTAATTATCATTAATTTTTTTAAAATAATCTAAATCTATCATCAATAGTGATAAATTATTATTATATCTTATACTACGAGTAACTTCTTTTAGTAATATTTCATCAAATTTTCTTTTATTATATACTTTAGTTAACCAATCTTTAGCACTTAAATCTTCCAATTTTTTATTTGTTTCTCTTAACTTTTTTCTTACTTCTTTTAATTTTTTCTTTTTATATTCTTCTAAAGTTACGTCACGTACTGTACATACAAATTGAATAACCTCATCATTTTTTATTTTTGGTTCAATAGCAATAGAAATATAAATATCTTTTCAATGTTTGTTTTTAAACTTAGTTCTAAATTTAATTCATTTTTTGCTTTCTATAACTTTATTAAAAAATTTAAGAAGTTTTTTCATTAATTTTTTATCTATTTTTATTTGAGACATAACTATTTTTTCTAGTATTTTTCATATAATTTTTTTCTCATTTACAAATCATAAAAATTTTAACATTGCCTTGTTTATTACTTCTACTATACCATCTACTGATACTTTGAAAGTAGCATCAGGTGAAGAATTAAAAGTCTCTCTATATTTTCATAACTCCTTTTTTAATTTTCAATTTTTTTCTTTTAACAATTTATTTTCTAAAATTAAGTCAATATTATTTTTGGTTTTTTTTGTTGTTTTAACTACTTTTTCACTTACTTTTGTTTTTGAGATTTTGTTTTTTCATAAAATTCAACTAAAATTATTTTTAGTTGAATTGATTGAATTTATTGTAGATGAAACAAATTTGTTTTCCTCTTTATATCATAATTTTAATTTATTCATTTCATATTTAAATTACATTTATAAAATTCCAGAATGTTTTTTATTAATTAATGCTAAGAATAACTTTATATAGATATTTGAATATACAATATGCTGATTTATATTTAAAATAATTACTTTGTCAAATAAAAAGTAAAATTATCTTCAAAATTTGCTAATTTTAAAAATATATAATATACTGCCATTAATTATTGATAATATATATCCAAATAGAATTAAAATACTTTTTAATGATTTATAAAAACAGGTTTAAATTAAAAAAAGCCTTTTAAAGATAAAAAAGAAGCAATTTTATTAAATATAAATATTATATG
>CAZFLS010000109.1:0-4592 GCA_964518815.1 uncultured Candidatus Peribacteria bacterium | reverse complement strand
TGGCAAAAGTGATGGAAGAATAAATAATGAGAAAAATTTATGAGTTTTTAATTTATTACCAATTCCGGCCCTTGACGGATGAAGATTTTTTATAATGTTAATAAATGGAATTGTAATATTTTTATTTTGAAAAAAAGTTATAAATGAAAAAATAGAAAGTACTATTCATGTAGTTTGATTTAGCTTACTTATTGTACTGAGTGTTTTTGTAGCATATCAGGATATATGGAGAATATTTACTTGATAGTCAAAAGTTTATAAAATCATCAAGTACAAAATATATTTTTTGCTAGTTTAGTTGTTCCTTAAGTAATTTTTATCAAAATTAATCATTGTTTTTTAATTATTTTGCCTTATAAAAAAAATATATACTTCCATTAATTTCTAATTTATAAATTGTGTTTGAATTTAAAATAAAATCATCAGATTGACTTGCCCGTGCATGAATTTTTGAAACGCCTCATGGAAATATAATGACTCCAACTTTTATTCCTGTTGGTACACAAGCTACCGTTAAAGGTATTACAAAAGATCAACTTTCTCAAATTTGAGCTCAAATAACACTATCAAATACATATCATCTTTATCTTAGTCCTTGAGAAGATCTGATAGAAAAACTTTGATGAATTCATAACTTTATGTGAGTTTCTAATCCTATTTTAACTGATAGTTGAGGGTTTCAGGTTTTTTCTCTTGGTAATATGAAATCTTACAAAATGAATGATGGCCTAGGATCAAATCTTGTTAAAATTAAGGAAGATTGAGTAGAGTTTAGATCTTATAAAGATTGAAGTAAACATTTTTTTACCCCAGAAAAAGCAATGCAAATTCAAGAAAAAATTTGAGCAGATATTATAATGGCTTTTGATGAATGTGCTCCTTGAGATTCAACCTATTTGTATGCAAAAAAATCCATGGAACTTACACATCGTTGGGCATTGCGTTGTCTCACTGAACACAATAAATTACAAAAAATCAGAAAAACTAAAAAGAAAAATCCTCAAGCATATTTTCCAATAATTCAATGAGTAGTTTATGATGATTTACGTAAAGAATCCGCGAAATTTTTATGAGATTTAGATACTCCAGGTATTGCTATTGGTGGACTTAGTGTATGAGAATCAAAAGAAGATTTTTTAAGAATTTTGGATTTACTTGGTCCTATCTTACCAGAAAATAAAATGCATTATCTTATGTGACTTGGTAATCCAGAAGATTTAATAGAATGAATCTATAGAGGAATTGATATTTTTGATTGTGTTTTGCCGACAAGACTTGGTAGACATTGAATAGCTTTTTCTTCTTTTTGAAATATTCGTATCACAAATGCTAATTTTCAATCAGAAAAATCTTGAATCCCAATGTTAGAATGATTTGAAACATATATTTCAAAAAATTATTCTTTATGATATTTAAGGCATTTATTTCATGTTTGAGAAATTCTATGATGAACTTTATTAAGTCTTCATAATCTAGAATTTTTGTTAATTTTAACAAAAAAAGCAAGAGAATCTATTTTAGATTGAAGTTATGAAAAATTTAGAAAAGATTTTTGGAAAGCGTATAAAAGTAATCTATAAAATTTTTATTCTTACAAAATGAAAATATCTTTAACTTAAGTAATAACTGACAAACTTCTTCATAAGGGAAAAAATAAATAAAGATAAAGAATGAGTAGAAGATGTATATAAATATATGAAACAAGAATTCAAACTAGAGAATATAATGCTTAAAAACTATAGAAGTTTACAAAACATTACTATATTCTTATTATGAGCAATGAACTTTGTTTCTGAAATATCTAATAATCTATGAAAATACTTTTGCAATTTCATTATTAAAGAAGCTAGATCATTAAATGAGAAAAAACTGAAACATAAAGAACATGGAATAATAACTTGAACAAGAGAGATTTTATCTATAAATTCTATATGAATCAGAGAGTTTTTACAGAAAAAACTAGATAAACTCTATTCAATATTACGGACTCAACTATTTGACAAAATAGCAAATACTTATAAAAATTTGGGGGAACTATAAAAAATCTTATAATACTATTGACAAATTATATTTTTTCATATTATTATTTTTTTGTAAACAAAAATAAAAAAATATAAAAATAAAAACTCTATGGAGGATTTTTAAATGAAAAAACAAGTAACTATCATAAGCGTAGCTTTCCTGTTGTTTTTTACTTTGATTTTTGTTTTCAGTAAAGATTTTAAAAATAACAAAAAAATGACAGAGAGAGTTCTTATTATTACAGACAATTGTACTGTAATGGCTAAAGGTGCCGGAGTAGAAGTTGAATCCGGAAACAAAAAGATAACTGATTTTTTGAAAACAAAATGGGGCTCCGGTTGCTATGTTGCAAATATGAGTATAGATAACGGAGGAAAAATCACGATAGTTAGAAAAATTGGGAATAATTTCGTAAGAAATGTTTTTATAGTTCCAAATTTAAAATCATATCCATCAAGAAATTCTGAAAGGAGATTTAAATTTTTTGTAACAAAAGAAAATAAACCTCAATTAAAATTATTATATTGTACGAATTATTTTAAAGAAAATGAATGTGAGGATTTATTAATTCTAAAACCAATTTAAAATAATAATTAAAATAAAAATAAGGGGAGAATAAAATGAAGAGAAAAAAAATAAAAAAACAGCAAATAAAATACTCAAATAACGATTTTGCCATAAGACTAAATCTAGGTCAATTTATAAGAGGTGATATTGTTGTGAATGGAAGTGAATTTCGAAGAAGAGGAAGTTTTATTTCTCGTTAAATAAATAACCGTTAGGAGGACGGTAAAATAACCCCAGGCTAGAACCTGGGGTTATAAATTTAATATTATTCCAAAAATTTTACTAGACTTGTTCCTATTATTCATATAAGAAAAAATAGTATTATCAAAATTCTATTTTCAAAAATATTTTAAATCCTAGGATATAAAGCTTCTCCTTTTTCTGTAATAATAAAAATTGGACTTTCATCAAATAATTTTTCTTGTCACATTTCTGCAATATTTGAATATTGAAGTCAAATTCTAGTAAATAATTCATCCATTTTTTTATAAAAGAATGGGTGTAAAGCTAAGGCAATTACCCTCAATCATTCTCATAATGTATACATAATATCTAATAATTCCTGCTTATTTGCATCAGGATTTTTTTCCCAAGGTTTTGTATTATCTAAATATTTATTTAAAGCATCTCAAAACTCAAAACAATATTCCAAAGCATTTTTTAGTAAATAACTGTCCATTGATTTTTTATAGTTTTGTATAAAATCATTTCTTTTATTTTGAATTTCTTTATCAATATTTCACTCTATTTTTCATCAAATTTTTAAAGAAAGAACAATAAATCTATTGAGAAGATTTCAAATATTATTTGCAAGTTTTGCATTATAAGTAAAAACTGCTTGTTCTTCAGAAAAATCTCAATCTTGGCCTATTGGGAAAGCAGAAAGAAGATATAAAAGCATAAGATCCCGACTATATTTTTTACTAAATTCTACGGGATCAATAGCATTTCCAAGAGATTTTGAAATCTTCTGTCAATTTACATTTACAAATCAGGTTACCATAACATTTTTTGGAAGTTCATATCAAGCTGACATTAACATTGCTGGCCAATTGATAACATGGAATCTAGCAATTTCTTTTCAAACAACATGCAGATCTGCTGGCCAAAAATCTTCATTTCAATTTTGACAAACTGTAAGATAATTTAAAAGAGCATCGTACCAAATATAAGTTACTTGATTTGAGTCAAATGGTAAAGGAATTCAAAATTTACAACTTTCACGAGATATAGAAAAATCTTCAAGTCATTCATTTAAAAAATTTTGCATTTCATTAAATCTATGATTTGGAATTGTAAAACTTGGATTAGTTTTATAAAATTCTTCAAGTTGTTTTTGATATTTTGAGAGTTTAAAAAAATAGTTTTTTTCTTTTATAAATTCGGGTTTTTTAAGATGATCTGGACACAATCAATCAGTATTTAAATCTGTTTCTTTTTTAAAAGATTCACATCAAACACAATAAAGTCAATTATATTCTCATTTATAAATATCTCCTGCATTATAAGTTTTTTGTAAAACTTCTTGTACAAATTTATGATGTCTATCTTCTGTCGTTCTTATAAAATCTGTATAAGAAATATCCAGTCATTTCCACATAGAAATAAACTTAGAAGCAATATCGTCCAAAAAATCCATTATATCCATTCATTTTTCTTTTGCTACATTTAGCATTTTCTGTCAATTTTCATCTAATCCAGTTGAAAATTTTACCTCAAATCAATTTATTCTTTTATATCTAACAATAACATCTGGAATTAATATAGAATATGCGGTTCATATATGTGGAATTGAATTTGCATAATAAATTGGTGTTGTAATAAAAAACTTTTGTTTCATAAGAATAAATAAATACTAAAGTGCAAAAAAGTCTCATTTCAAGATAAAGAAAAACATTTAAAAGTCAAAAAAATTAGGTTTTTTTCTATCGTATATTTTTTGACAAATAATTTAGATTTTAATTTTAATCAATAAATTTTTGACTATATCAGTAGTAATATTG
>CAZFLS010000108.1:0-4675 GCA_964518815.1 uncultured Candidatus Peribacteria bacterium | reverse complement strand
CAAATATGAAAAACTTTTCTAATTTTTTTCCAGCAGGTTTTTTTATTTTTTTTAGGGGCTTTTGCCCCAAACCCCAAAAAGCCCTTACGGCTTTACCCGTTTTTGAGGACAGAAAAAGAAATCCGTTTTTTCTGTCCTCTCTCATTTCTGAAAATAGCGTTTTTTCGCTCAAAAATGCCCTTGTTTTTGCGTTGAACTGTTTTTTAGTAGTTTTATATGTTTTTAGTGTCAAAATTCAATATAGAGCGTTTTAGAGCGTTTTTAGATAATCCAAAAAGGGGTTTGACTTTTGCTTACTCAAAATCTTTTTTCTTTTTCTCCTTTTCTTTGTTCTTGTTATTAATTAATTTATAACAAATATGAAAAACTTTTCTAATTTTTTTCCAGCAGGTTTTTTTATTTTTTTTAGCCTTGAAAACAAAGTGTTTTTTGAAGTTCAATGCAAGTTTTTAAATACCCTATTTCGGAGTTGCTTTGCGTTGTTGTCTTTTAACTTAATTATTGTTATGTATTATTGTAGGTCTTGGCAATCCCAATCGCCAAAAGGGTTTGAGTATGCCATAAGGCAACCAAATGTGACAATATTAAATAACCAAATGTAACAATTTAACAACCAAATGTAACAATATTAAATAACCAAATGTAACAATTCGAATAACTCGTTGACAATTTAGTTATTTAATGATAATATTAAATAACTAAAAAAAAAGGGGGTATTCAATTGGCTATTGTCAAATATCACAACGACTTAAACAAAGTTGTTCTAACTAAACTTGATGCAAAAGAAACAGATATATTCTACACAATTATTTACAAAATGAAAGAAAAAACAGAAGCTGTATTTTCTCCAAGCGAAATAAAAAAATGGATTGTTTCAAATGATAAAAATCGTAGTGAAGAAAGATTTTTTAATAGTTTGAATAATGTTTTTAAAACTCAATTAAGAGTTTATAAAAACCATCTAATAACTGATTATCATTTATTCATTACTAAAGAATTTAATAGCATAACTGGTGATGTTACTATTGAAATTCACCCAAAATGTCATCATATTTTAAATAATCTTTTAGAGAAATATACTAAATTTGAGTTAGAAGAATTTATAAGCCTTAAAAGTGAGTACTCTAAAAAATTATTTCGATTACTTATGCAATTTAAAGATACTGGTAAAAGAACTTTTGATATATACGAATTTCAAGTTTTACTTGAAATTCCTATGGATTATAAAATGTGTAATATCGACCAAAAAGTTTTACAACCTTGTATAAAAGAATTAAGCGACTTTTTTACTAAATTAAAATATACAAAATTGAAAAAAGGAAAAAACAAAAGAGATGTTTCTCATATTGAATTTACTTGGAAAAAAGACGATAAACAACTTTCAGGAAAAGAAGTTATTGAAAATAAAAAGCAACTTGAAATACAAGAGGCTTTTTATTTAGATTCTCAAATAATAGTAGAACTTTTCAATCTTTGCAAAACTCAAACAAGCGAAATAAAAAATTTCATAACTGAAAATATTGAAAAATACAGCTATGAAATACTTGAAAGTAATATAAAATATGTAAACAAATACTCAAAAGATAATTATTTGGCATATTTTAAAAAAGCTCTTTTAAACGACTGGGGAAAGTCGATTAGGGAAAAAGAAGAAAAAATGAAAAATAAACCTAAAAATAAAAATGTGTATGTCTCAGAAATTGAGAACCCGAAGATTGAAACTATTGAAGATTACGCAAAAAGCTTAGGCGTAAAAGTCGAAGAATTGACAGAACAACAAAAAAGAATATTCAAAAAGATAGAAAACATTTTGAAAGTAGACCCCAAAAAGCAGAACTAAAATCCTGCTTTTTATAGTCCGTATTTAATTTTGTCAACAATTAATTTGTAACATAATAAAACAAAGGAAATGCAATGTATAGGAGCTTCCGCCCCTAACCCCGACAAGCTGAACGCAGCTTGAACCATTTTTGAGGACAGAAAAAACGGATTTCTTTTTCTGTCCTCAGTCATTTCTTAAAATAGCGTTTTTTCGCTCAAAAATGCCCTTATTTTGTGTTAAAGGTATAAAGCCGATAACTTCCCCTCGCTTTCTTTTGCCAGAGACTCTTAAAATTGATTATAGAGTGTTTTAGAGATAATCCAAAAAGGGGTTTGACTTTTTCCTAATCAAAATCTTTTTTCTTTCAATTTTTTCCAGTAGTTTTTTTTTGGGTTTTGTATTAAAAAAATACCCTTTTTTTCCCTTAAAAAGAAGAATTTGTATATTAAGAAAGTATACTAAGAAAGTATAAGCACTTGTGGAAAACTTTTTTTTAATGTTTTCAATGGTTTGCCATGACATAAAATAACATTTAGGACAATTAAATAACATTTGGTGCAATTAAATAACATTTGGTGCAATTAAATAACATCATTAAATAACATTATTATTTACTGTTTTATATTTTTATGATATAATATTTTTGCAACAAGTAATCTTGATAGACTTTTCAATGGCTTTATGAAAAAAATAAAATAAGGAGGATAAAAAATGAATATAAGTAAAGCATTTAATATTGAAATTCTAAATTGTTCAGATAAAAATTATAGGTGGTTTGGTGTTAAAATTACGCGAGAAACTGTTTTAAACTTATTAAATATAATAGATGAAAATAGTATATGGAATTTTAGATATATTTTTGGATTAGTATCTCACCAATTTTCTTTTAATCAAGGTATAAATAATGATTATTTAAACAAAATAAAATCCACTTTTTTAAATGATTCCTCGTTAAAATGGCTATATATATTAGCTAATGATGATAATGGTTTAATTTTGGAATATCATAAAGAAATAATTACAATTAACGAAGAACCAAAGACTAAAATAAGACTTAGAAAACTACATAATCCAACATTTGAAGAAGTTGACATTGATGAATTTTTTAAAGATGTACAATTAATTGTGTATCATTCTGGATTATTTGAAGTAAGAAAAAACTCACAAAGAAAAGGGCGTATAATATATAATTACTCCGGATATGAAGACTTTAATAGAACTTTTAATAAGTTAGGAGAAGATATTATAAATATTGAATTTTATAAAAATTATAAAAAGCAACATTGGGTAAATGAAAAAGATTGGAAAATAATAAAAGAATATATAAAAAATAATGAAATTGAAAATTGTATGGAATATGAATTATGAAATTAATACAATATTTTTCAATAGGCGGTGTTTAAAATGACAGATAAAAAATTAAAAATGGAAATGGTTTTAGAAAAAATTGAAGGTAAATATTTAATGCGAGACGATAGAATTACCTATGAATTAAGAAAATATAATCTTGATGAACTTACACAAAAATTTTTGTTTGGTATTATGTATAAAATATCTGCTGATTTTCTTAAACCTATTCGAGAAGCAATTGGAGAAAGCTTTAAAATACTTGAATATCAATTAAGTATAGAAGATGTAAAAAAAGAATTACATATTGATTATAGAATTGAAAGCGATAAAAGAAAAATCGAAAAGTTATTAAAAGAACTTGTTAATACTCCAATCACAATCTCTGTTTTTGATGAAAAAAACAGAAGAAAAGAATATATAAATACTAATTTAATAAATACAACTGTACTTAAAGACGATAAAGAAACATTATACATTTCAATAGACGAAAGGATTTTACCATTATATAGAGCAACAGCTGATAAATTTACAATTTGGGGCTTTGATTATATTGTTCTTTCAGAAAAAAAATATACTCCTCGTTTTTATGAGTACCTTGTTGAATTTGCAAAATCAATTGGAACTAAAAACATAGACGGAATAATTTCAAAAATAATAAAAGTTGAAGATTTATATTTTGAATTAGCAATTCCAGAAAGTTATAACTACGCTATGTTAAAAGAACGAATTTTAGAAACTTGTAAGATTGAATTTTTAGCTCTAAACTATGACGAAGAAGAAAGAGAAAAATTTAAACTATTCAAGTCTTTTTATTATGATGAAAAAAAATCTCCTCGAACAAATAAAGCAGGAAGGCGACCTATCGAAAGTATTACTTTTAATTTTGAACTACTCGAAAAAACAAAAAATCTTTTAAAGGGAAAAAAAGGAGAAGAAGCAACAAATCCCGAAAAATTAGAAAAAAGAGCTGAAATAAAAGATGAATTCTATGGAACTGTTGCCCATATTACAAGTAATACAGTAGAGCAAATGAAAAAAGCTAATTTTGAAAATTATATATTTGGGGAAAAACTACTTGAAAACATTAATGATTATACAAAAAGAGTAATTGATATTAAAATTGAAATTAGAGATAATCTTAATCTTTCTGAAATTCAAGATATAGCTTTTGAAAAAGCCTTAGAACACACTATTAAAAACCTTAAAACATCTGATATTGAAGAATTTGAATATCTATTCAGAAAATATCTCAATCAAAATATAGAATATTGGGGAAAGACTACTGGAAAAGGAAAGGCAAAAAAGCAGGGCTAAAAATCCTGCTTTTTATAATCCGTATTTAATTTTGTCAACAATTAATTCAAATACAAAGCTAAGTCCTTTCCATATTTGAATTAATAGAAATATTAAAATAGGTGCAAAAAATAAAGGGTAGCCTATCTTTAAAGCCATTTTAGGAATTATAACTCCATACACTTTCAAAGCCTCATTTAATACAAAAAA
>CAZFLS010000107.1:0-4679 GCA_964518815.1 uncultured Candidatus Peribacteria bacterium | reverse complement strand
GGGAGTTTTTTCTCAAACGCTTTAAAAACGCTCGGCTTCTTTTTGGAAACGGTTGCTTTTTTTGTTATGCCCTCGATTTCTTTTACTTCTTCAAGTCTCTTTTTGATGTCTTCAAATGTTCCGGTTTTTGCAAGTTCTAAAAACTCTTTCTTGTAGCTCTCAATCTTTTTCTGAAAAGCTTCGAGATCTTCTGTCGTAGCTTTTTTCGGATCTATCTTGTTCAACTTTTTTGAGTTTAAAAAGGACAATGTGCAAATCAGTTTCCCAATCTTAGAAACAGACTCAAGCGAATCGCCGTAGACTCTGTAGAGTCCCATATTGTCGTAGATTGTGCTTCTACCAATCTGGATCTTACTCTTGCAATAATCTTCGATACTCTTGAAATCGTCAATCTCATAATACTTTTCATCTGCAATTCTACACAGGTTCTTACCTATCAGGTAAGCCTGATTAAACATTGTATCTTGTGATAGCATTATCTCAGCTTCTATCTTTCTAAAACTATCTATTTGTTCGTCAGTAAAATTAGTATGTATGTTATCCATAAAAAATCTCCTTTTATTTTTACCCTAGTTAAAGGGTTATTATCATTTGGATAATTAAAAATTATCCTTTACATATACGATGGAATAAGATAGACTATTGTTATCAACCCAATATCTATTCTTATCATTCTTGGTAAGATATTTACCCCCATTATGATTTACCAACTCATAATGGGGTAAGTATATTTTCATCACATACACCTCCTCCTATATTTATTTAAGAATATAATACTATTGAATAAAAAAACAATAAAATTATTGCAAGCATTGTCTATATATGTTATAATAGAGCCGAATTGCAACATATATAATGCAATATGCAAAACAAAAAACAGTCGGTTCAAAGGTTTCGCAAGTGATAGCTTGCTCTGAAGACTGTTTATAATTTCTGCAAAAAAACATTTCTTGCATTGGAGGTGCGGTATGATAGAAGAATTAAAAAAATATGATGCAGATTTAAGAAGAAATATTATTAAATCTATTGTAAAAGATGGTTATATTGCTCCGTCCCTTGATAATCTATTAGATGAAGTAAAATCTAAAATAATCGAAGATTGTCTAAAGAAAAAATATCCAAACAAAGAAATCTTAATGGCGGATGTTCTTAATTTTAAGAAAGAAAATAAAGATATTCTTAAAAAAGAATGGAAGTTATCCAAATCATCAATGTCAAGAGATTTGGGGGAATTAAAATTTTTTAAAATAAATGATACTGAATATGTTAAAATTCATGCTCCATTTAAAAAATTTAAGTTATTACTACCATATCGTAAATATATACTTAAAGTTGGAAAAGACAATTCCTGTATAAAAATAAATGTTGATAATAGATATGTTGAAACAATAAAAGCTCTATTATATGATACTTATGAAGAATATATATATGGGGTAGTCGGTGGACTTGGGATTGTTGTTATATATCCAATACTTAATAATATTAAATTTTTTTATAAGGATTTAATAAATCTTATAAACAAAGGTAAATCAGAAAAAGATAATCCTGAGAATATAGATGATGAAGAATCAGAAACAAATAATACAGATTAAGCACATTATTTTTTATAAACAAAATACGAATATTAGCTGTTCATTTTTAGAAGTAATCATATAACCTCCATTTCTAACAAAATCAAAAAATACAATTAATTTTCATAACAATAATTTAATACAAAAAAATTACAGGAGATTATTTATGAGATCAAAATATGCATTAATTACGAAATTCAAAAACTACTGGTTACAACATTATAGTATCAATCACGGATTTACAACCGCCGATGTTTTTCAATTTATCGAAAGTGAGAATCTGATAAATGAAAAAAGCGGCGAACCGTATTCTGAAACTACTATTAAATCAGTTCTTGCGAATGCGGATTTAAAAAATCTTGGTTCGAAAAATAAGAATAAAAAATTTTTAATTTCAAGAGACGATTATGAAAAAAGAATATATTTCTTTGATCCACGGCATACATCTTTTTGAAAAAATATTCTGGTAATCCCACCGCAAATGGAATTACCAGATAATAATTTGAAAATAGGATTTAAAAATGATAGATACAATCCATTTAATGATTACTAAATTTTTAATTAAAAATGATAACGAATTAAACATTATATCATCCAATCAAGATAATAAATTATTGTTTTCAACTATTTCAAAAAATAAAATTATTGGAATCAAAGCAAATTATAATTGCGATGTTTTTTCACTTGATATAAAGAGATATCGAAATCAATTATATTGTTTTATATATTTATCAATTCCGAAGTTTTTATATGGAAATAATTTAAAATCGGTTTCAGTAAAAGAATTTAAAGAATGTTTAAAAAGATTAAACACAAAGCTTAATTCCATAGGTATTATTGTTGATAATATCTTTGAATCAGAACTTACGAGACTGGATATATTTAAAAACATAGAACTTGAAAAAGAGTTTAACAATTATTTTTCTATATTTGAAAATATATCTTTAAATAGAAATAGTTTAACAGTAATTCATAAAAACAATTATACTCTATTTAGGACTTCGGGTAAACATATCTGTTTTTATGATAAAATCAAAGAATCAATATTGAATAAATTTAACATCGATGTTAATAGTAAATTAGCAAGAATAGAAATAAGATTATTTAAAAGTAAAAATGTTTATAAAATTACTGGGTTTAAAAATGTAGGCGATATCATAAATAATTATGAAAAGTTAGAAGTGTTTTATAATAAAATTATAGAGTCTATGTTCCCAAATGATAATACCAATAATACCGGTAATAAAAATAATTTAACAGAAGAATTGTCCTTTTATAAAGAAAAATATGGAAGAAATTATCTCAACACCTTTTTAATTCATACAGGTATTAATTCTTTATCTGAAAAAAGGTTAAAATCTGCTATTGATATTATTGAGAATAATTCTAATGTTACAAGGAAAAAGAAAGAAAGAATTACTTCATATCTCAAAGAAATTAAAAATATAAAAAAATTTAGAGATTATAATTATAAAGAATTGATTCAAAGTATAAAATAAATTATCTGAATATTAATATATTTTATTACCTAACTTTGACCTAATAAAATTAAAATAAAATATAAATAAACTTATATTTATAATATAATAAAATGGATTGATCAAAACGGTCAAGAACAAAAAATAGACTATTTAACAAATATAGTCTTCAATTAACTAAATATCCGCTCTCCGTCTTAATGACGGGGGGCTTTAACTAATTAAATATCATCAGGATTCAACCAGAAATCATCAGGTTTTGCTATTAATCTAGCATTTTGGTATGCAGAATCCAATGATAAAATTGTTTCTGGTATGTAAAAACCATCCTCCAAATCTAACACTAAAGCAAAGTCTGGCTGTTTAGAAAAAGATCCTCCTAAATAAATAGGCATCAATAACTGTAGTTTATCCGTCTGTGGTCTGTATTGAGGAACAACTAATTTATAATTTCTTTTTGCGATCGCTTTAGCATAATTTATTGAGTTGTCTAATAGTCTAGCCAATTCTATTGTATTCATTTTTCGATATTGATCTGGAAATTTTTCTATTCGTTCCTCAATTATATGGGTAAATTTATCATAACTCCTATCAATTGAATATGAATTATTGAAAGTAACTTCTTTAATATCTGAAAAAAAATCAACACTTTCAGGAAGTTTATCGAGATTATTAAGAATTTCATTTTTATACATAAATTTTCTTTTAGATAAATCTGATAAACTTTTTAATATAGAAGGATTATAATAAACCTTTTCTCCATCTTTTTCCCTAATTTTAAGAATTATATAAATATCATGAAAAAACTTATCAAGAAGTCCTGAATTAAATATTCCCAATTTTTCATCATCGCTAATAATAAATTTCTTTTGTGTTTTATCTTTTAATATTTTTTCAAATGTATTTTCAAGAAAAGATTTTAGAATAGGGTGAGGAATTATAGATTCATGATTTCGATATGTCCATTTTTCTGGTATACTTTTCTGGCTTAGTTCTTCCAGAAAAGTAAAACCTTCACCCCAATCATCAAAAATCATTTTACCAATACTAAATAAAAGATTATGTTTTATTTCTTTTTCAAATTTTTTTTCATTTGAAAAGAAAATGCCATTCCAATTTTTCCCAGAATTATGTCGATAAAAGTAAGCCAATATTTCATTATCATTATTATCTATTAACTCAGTATAATATAATGCATAAACAGAATTTTCCTCATCAATTGAATTACCAAATTTATCTAAATATCTAAGCTCATTATTTTCTAAAGCATTTTGAAAAGAAAAATTAAATGTTTTATAATCAACTGTAGCAGTCCCTTTTTTTATCAAAGAATTTAGATCTTCAATAAAAGTTCTAATATTCTCAATATAACCAAAATTAGTTATCCCTATTTTATTTGATTGGTTTATCATATACGCTCCTACTGTTTTTATAAAAATATTATCATAAGTTTATAATACTTCAAAATAAAAAATAGGAATTTATTTTTTAATATAAACTAATTTTTAATAAAGTTAAAAAATCTGCTCTTTGGGCTCTAAAAATAAATATATATATTTATATAAATTTTATGAATTAAATTATTGCTGGAGTTACCTGCAAATAAATAAAATATGAAAAACTCCGTCAA
>CAZFLS010000106.1:0-4683 GCA_964518815.1 uncultured Candidatus Peribacteria bacterium | reverse complement strand
CTTTAATGTACAGTAAAGATGAAAATATATTACAAAAACTTAAATCAATAAATATTTCTCAAGATCAAAAAGATTATTATAGTATAGTAAATACTTGTTATAGTTGAATAAAAAATTGTATAGAAACAATAAAAGTTTACTCTTGAAGTTATGAGAAAACAATCAAACTAAAAAATATTATTTTAAATTTTGAAAAAGCTCAAGGAATAGACTCAAATTCAAAATACGCACTTATGGCTTGATTTTTTTTGGAAAACAAAGATTTTTTGGCAGCAGCTTTGATTTGAGAAGAAACAATAACAAAAAGGTCAAACTACAAATCAGTATTAAAAATTACTGGTTATGCATATTATGAACTTTGAGAATATAAAAAAGCAAATGATTATTTACAAAGATATTATAATTTAGATCCAAAAGATATAAAAGTAGCATATTTACTATGAATAATAAATTTTATTTTAGAAAATTATATATCATCTAATCTTTATTTTAATGCTGCTGTTTTAAATTGATATAGTCCAAAAACCGAGCTTGAAAGAAGACTTGTCTATAATTATTATATAATTTGAGATGAAAAAAATATGTTTAAAGTTTTTAGATATTTGCTTGATGAAAAAGATGTTGCAGAAAATGATTATTCTGTAGCAATTTTTACGGCAATAGAATATAAAGAGCTTTCAAAGGCTTTATTGTGGTCAAATAAATGAATGCAACGTTTTAATAATTCAGATGTTTTATATTGACTAAGAGGTTGGATTTATAAAATTAGAAATGAGGAATATAATTCTAAAAATGATTTAAACAAGGCTTTAAGTCTGAATCCAAAAAATGCAATTGCACTTTTGAATTTATGAATTTGGTCTTTTGAAAAAAAAGATTATAATATTGCAAAATCATATTTTAAAAATACTATAGAAGTTGATAAGGATTGAATTTTGGGATTTGAAGCACAAAACCAATTAAAAAAGCTTGAGGAGCAAATAAAACTAGAAGAAAGCCTGACTTGATCTACAAATAGCGGAATTGTAAATTAAACCTTTTATAATTTAATATTCAACACATGGCTGAAAAAAAAGATCTTTTTAAATGAGAAAAAAAAGATAAGGCCCCAAAACTAAAATTTCAAAAAATAGAAGTTGGAGTACTTAAGAAAAAAGAAAAAGAAGAATTGGAAAATAAAATTATTGAATCATTAAAAAAGCTAAATTCAAATCTTACAAAAAAAGAGATTTTAGCCTTGATGAATAGTGTAGAAGTTTGAAAAGGATTGGATTGATTAAGAAAAATGCTTGAAAAAGATAAAAAATTATGAGATAAAGAAATTTCAGATGATGCTTTAAGAGCAATTCTTGATCTTATAAAAGAAGTTAAAGAAATTACTTTACACTGAATAGAAGAATTAAAACTTGAGCTTAATTATTTAAATGAATCAAAAGAATACGCTGTAGATAAAAAAATTTATTTCTCTTCAAAACTTAGCTGGATAAAAAAAATAGAAGAAAGTCCTCTTTGAAAAAATATAATTATTGATATAACCTGAATAACAATTTGAACCATTGATTCAGCTACTGCAATATTTAAAATATTACTTTGATTTATAAAAGATTTATTTTTACTTCCGAGAGATGTTATTAGAAAATTAAAAATTAAAAACTAATAATTGAAAATTATTTATGGACTATAGATTAAAAATTAATTAATTAATTATGTCTACAAAAGCTAAAAACTACAAAATAAAAATTAATTGATTTACATTAATTGAGATAATTTTATCTATAACAATATTTGCAATTATACTTGTATCTGCCTTTGATATAATGTGAAAAATTTGAATAGGAAGACTACAGGTTTCCAATAAATTAGATATAAATAAAGATTTATACTATACAATAGAAAGCTTGGTTTCCACAATAAAAGATTTTTGATGAGATATAGATTATGAGGAATATTGGAATAGACAGGCAATTTGAACAGAAACTTTATCTTGACATTATGAAAAATTAACTTGATATGGTAATTATTTAAGTTGATGAATTATTTGAAGTACTAACTATTGAGAAGGTTTAGGTTATGTTTGTATTAGTTGAAGCTGAGTAAGTATGTGAACTTGATGATGTTTAGAAAATTATAATTTTGTCCTTATAGGAACATTTTATTATAATGCTAGTTCTAAATGAAAATCTCAAGGATACGGACAGTATGCGCGTCAATTTTATGATTATAATGCTAATCAAAATTATGATTCAGGAGGTATTTTGTGAGATGAAGACTGAAATTGATCACCCTTATGAGATGATGATGATGAAGACTTATGAGAAGGGCCAGTTGCTTTTTCTTGAAATGAAGTAAAAGAATTATATCTTTTTAAAAATTTACTAGAACCTGAGCGATTATTTTTAAGATTAAATATAATCAAAGACCCTAATGCTCCAGATGAAGCCTCTTGTAACTTTACTGATTGAACATGAAGCTGATGTTTATGAAATATACAAATATTGAGACTTGATTGATATGATTTATGATATACTCATGATTGAACTAATCCATTTTGATTATATGATTGAATATTAGATACCTGGAGATGTAACAAAGATTTTAGTTGTACTAATTGACCTTATAATTTGCCAACAGGTAATGATGATGAATGGGTAAATTTATTTCCGGATTACATAAATGTTAAAAGTTTAAAATTATTCCTTTATCCAAATAAAAACTATGTTTATGCATGGAAAGAAAATAATTCAAATATTAATATAAATCCATATATAAGAATAAATATTACTTTATGATTTAGTTGGGAAAAAAGAAAAAAAATCCAATTATTAAATCCTGAACTTAGTATTTCTACAACAATTAATTTAACTAAAAATTAGGTAAAACCACTTACTATTAAACAATATTTACAGCTTATAAAAATAACTTTTAAAATCTTAAATCATGGTAAATCTTCGTATAAATATTCATAGATGATCAGCTTTGATAGTTACGTTATTTGTAACAATTATTATTTGTCTGATAGCGGTTTATCTATTAGATAAAATTATGCCTATTTCAAAAAATGTTAAATGAATAGAAAATAGTAATATAGCTTATTATAATGCTAGCTCATGAATTGAAGAAGCTTTACTTTTTATGAGCTGAGATAATCCTTGAGTTGAAACTTGAACTTTTATTTGAAATACGTATTGAAATTGAATTGGTTATTCTGTAATAGCATCCTGAACAACAATTCCTCTCGCTTGAGAGTGAAATAGTAATTATAATTGAAATTATAATAAAATTTGACCAGGTGAACCATTACAATTGGTTATAAATAATAATAGTCTTGATTGGTCTAGTATAAATTTTTCTTTCAAAGCACCTGATTTGGATTTAGATTGAGATTGAAACCTAGAAACTTTGACTTGATCTGCTGGAAGCTGAATTATAAATTGGGTTTTATCTTGAAAAAATAGTAGCTGAACTTGAGTATCTCTTATGGCAAGTTGAGAAACTAACATGATAACAGTTCAAGATATTAATGAGTCTTTAACTGATCCTGTATACTTAGGCTCAAAAGAATGACTTGATCTTAATTGATCTTGAGCAACGTTATCTAATTTTTATAATAGAATAGGAATTGATTGACCAGATTGTAATAATTATAAATGTACGCTAAAACTTTCCTTAATTAATAATAAAATAGAATTAGATTATAATACAGTAACTGGATGGCTATGAGTATGAGAAGCTTGGGGTTGGATACCGACAGCACCTTATTTAGAGTACAAGATAGAATGACTTAATTCTCCTATTCCCTTGCAATATGCAATTATAAAGGCAGATTGATATTCAAACTGATTTAAAAAATCTATAAGAAAAGATGTTCGACAAACTACTACAAGCGAGGTATTAGATTTTACTATATTTCAATAGATTGGAAGAATGGAAGAGTATAGAATATAAAAAATGAAGAGTGAAAAAGTTTAAAAGAGAAAATATTTTTTAATCCGCTACTTTACAAAGTTTATAACCCTTATACTTCTCTATTCTTAAATTCTCCTATTTTATGAAACTATTTATAATATCTGAAAACGATTCAAATCAGCGACTAGATAAATTTTTAAAAAAATTATTAACAAATGCAAGTTTAAGTTTGATTTATAAATTAAACAGAAAAAATAAAGTAAAAGTAAATAATAAAAAACAAGATAATGAATATAAATTGGAGCTTAATGATGAAGTAAAATTGTTTTTAAAAGATGAGGAATTTAATATATTAATACAAGCTAAAAAGAACAAAATACTTTGAAACACCAAAATTTTAAATAAAAGAGATATTCTTTATGAAGATAAATATCTTTTGATTATAAATAAAGAATCTTGAATAATTGTTCATCCTTGAGATTTTAAAACAAAAGAAATTTCTTTAATTCAGCAAGTTCATGATTATTTATGAGATAAATTAAATTCTCTTACTTTTAAACCCTCTTTGGTACACAGGATAGATAAAGATACTTCTTGAATAATAATTATTGCCAAAACAAAAGAATCTCTGGATTTTCTTTTGAAAGAATTACAAAATAATAAAATAGAGAAATATTATTTAGCTATTTGTAGCTGAATTTTCAAAGAAAAAGAATGAATAATTAAATCTAAAATAAATAGAATAGAGAATGCAAAAAACGAAAATAAGGTACAAAT
>CAZFLS010000105.1:0-4757 GCA_964518815.1 uncultured Candidatus Peribacteria bacterium | reverse complement strand
AATATGTGTTTTTCTTTTGGTTTTATCAAAATTAATGTTTATTTATTTTTTTTAAAAAAATATTTTTATTTCTAAGGTTTTTACATATTATAAGGTCGTATCTTATAATTAATTAATTTTTATGTATGGAAAAATATAATTTTACTGATATAGAGAAAAAGTGGCAGAAATTTTGGGCAGAAAATCCAGAAATTTATTCTGCTAAAGATGATTCAGAAAAAGAAAAAATGTATATACTAGATATGTTCCCTTATCCATCTTGAGATGGTCTTCATACATGACATGTAGAATGATATACAGCCACAGATATAATTTCTAGATATTATAGAATGAATGGGAAAAATGTATTACATCCAATGTGATGGGACGCCTTTTGACTTCCAGCAGAAAATTTTGCTATAAAGACAAAAATTCATCCTGCAATTACTACACAAAATGCAATCAAAACTTTTACTTCTCAAATAAATTTAATTTGATTATCATATGACTGGAGTAAGGAATTAAATACATCGAGTCCAGAATATTATAAATGGACACAATGGTTTTTCTTGTTACTTTACAAAGCTTGACTTGCGTATAAATGAAAAGGTAAAGTGAATTGGTGTGATTCTTGTCATACAGTTTTGGCTAATGAACAAGCTGAATGAGGTATTTGTGATAGATGTAAAAATGAAGTAGTTCAAAAAGATTTATCACAATGGTTTTTTAAAATTACAGATTTTATAGAAGACAAAGGTAATACAGCGGGTTTGATAAATTGATTAGAAAAAATAACTTGGCCAGAATCTACAAAGTTAGCTCAAATTAACTGGATAGGAAAATCTAATTGAACACAATTTAAACTTCCGATTGAAAATTCTCAAAAATTTTTAGAAGTTTATACTACTCGTGTTGATACAGTTTTTGGTATGACTTATGTAGTAGTTGCACCAGAACATTCTTTGATTCAAGAATTAAAAGATCAAATTACAAATTTTGCAGAAGTTGAAAATTATTTGATTGAAGCAAAGAAAAAAACAGATTTAGATAGAATGGAAGCAAAAGAAAAAACATGAGTTGAACTAAAATGAGTAAAAGTTATTAACCCTTTTAATAATGAAGTTTTGCCTTTATTTGTTTCAGATTATGTATTATGACATTATGGTACATGAGCTGTAATGGCTGTACCAGCGCATGATGAAAGAGATTTTGAATTTGCGAAGAAAAATAATTTGCCAATTATTCAATCAATAGAATCAAAAGAAAGTTTCGTTGTTACAATTAAAAGTTCTTTATCGAAAGAATTTTATCAAGAAGTGCAAAAATTTGCAAAAGTTGTAGAATGATCAAATACTTGGGAATGATTAATGTTAATTTACTCAGAAGAAGTTGATAAAGTTTTTGATTTAGCACAAAAATATTTTATAAATTGACCTTGGTATATTCATAGTGAAGGATTGATTAAAAAAATATTATTTCATTCAGAAGACTGAAATAACAAAAAATTTAATTGGAGTAATAAAAATGAATTTGAAGAAGCTTATAATTTTTGATTATCTATTTGAATTAAAAAAGAACAACTAGATTTTAATAAGCCATATTCAGCTTTTACAGATGATTGAATTCTAGTTAATTCAGAAGAATTTAATGGTTTGACTTCAGAAGAGGCTCGAAAAAAAATGACTCAGTGGTTAGAAAAAAAATGAATATGATTTGAAAAAACTAATTATAAAATTAGAGATTGGCTTGTAAGTCGTCAAAGGCTTTGGTGAGCACCAATACCAATTATTTATTGTGATAAATGTGGAGAAGTGCCAGTGCCAGAAAAAGATTTACCAGTATTACTTCCAGATGACGTTGATTTTTTGCCAACCTGAGAATCACCTTTATCAAAATCTAAAATTTTTCATGATGTAAAATGTCCTATTTGCTGAGCAAAATCTAGAAGAGAATCTGATACTATGGATACTTTTGTTTGTTCAAGTTGGTATTTTTTTAGATTTGCAGATCCAAAAAATAATGAAGAATTTGCATCTAAAGAAAAATTAAAAAAATGGCTTCCAGTCGATATTTATGTTGGGTGAGCAGAACATAGTGTATTACATTTACTTTATGCAAGATTTTTTACAAAAGTTTTACATAATTTATGATATATCGATTTTGATGAACCATTTATAAAATTATGTCATCCAGGTACTATACTTGGTGAAGATGGCAGGAAAATGAGTAAATCTTATTGAAATGTCATTAATCCAAATGATGTAATAAAAGATTTTTGAGCAGACGCACTTAGATTGTTTGAAATGTTTATGTGACCTTTTGATGAAATGAAACCTTGGAATACAAAATGAATAGTATGAGTATTTAGATTTTTAGAAAAAGTATGGAAAGTTCAAGAAAAGGTTTCTTGAAATGTTTCTGATAATATTAAATTTGTGAATTTAATGCATAAAACAATAAAAAAAATATGACAAGATCTTAATAATGTTAAATTTAATACAGCAATATCTTGTTTTATGATTCTTGTAAATGAGATGGAAAAATTGGAAAATATATCAAAGGAAAATTTTGAATTATTTTTAAGAATTTTTGCCCCATTTGCTCCACATATAACAGAAGAAATCTGGCAAAATTTGGGCAATAAAAAATCTATACATTTAGAATCTTGGCCAGTTTATGATGAAAAATTAACCATAGATGAACAATCAAAAATTGTAATTCAAATTAATTGAAAATTGAGAGATGAAATAGAAGTGGAAACAAATGTTTCTGAAGAAGAAATAAAGAATTTAGCATTAAATAGTGAAGCAGTAAAAAAATGGATAGAAGGGAAGGAAATTAAAAAAGTTATTTATGTAAAATGAAAATTGGTTAGTATTGTTGCTATATAGTTTATAAATTTTATATGGATGAAACAAAATTTAGATGAAAATATAATATAAATTCAACCAGATTAAAATCGTATAATTATGCAGATGATGGGTATTATTTTATAACAATTTGTGCAGGTAATAGAATGAATTATTTTGGGGAAATTGAGGAAGGAAAAATGATTTTGAATGAAATAGGGGAAATGGTTAATGAATATTATTTAGAAATTCCAAATCATTTTGAAAATGTTATATTAGATTATTTTTGTATAATGCCAAATCATGTTCATTGAATAATTAAAATTAATAACATATTATGTAGAGACGCGATTAATCGCGTCTCTACGATGAACAATAATAAAAAATGATGAATTGCATGAAATAAAAATCCAATGTTAACGCAAAATTGTTTATGAAAAATAATCCGATGGTACAAAGGAATATGTTCATTTGAAATACATAAAATCAATTCTGATTTTTCCTGGCAATCCAGATTTTACGATAGAATAATCAGGGATGAAGATGAATTAAATAGAATCAGAAATTATATTTTAGAAAATCCATTAAATTGGGGAAAAGATGAATTTTATAATTAAATATCTTAAATCTTAATCTTAATTTTATGAAAAAAAGAATTCTTACGTGAGATAGGCCAACATGACCCTTACATATTGGACATTATTTTTGATCACTTAAAAATAGAGTTGCTTTACAAGATGATTATGATTCTTTTATTATAATTGCTGATATACAAGGCCTCACTGATAATTTTAATAATCCAGAAAAAGTAAGAAAAAATGTTTATGAATTAACTAAGGATTATTTGGCTGTATGAATAGATCCGAATAAAGCGACAATATTTATTCAATCGCTTATCCCAGAAATAGCAGAACTTACAATTTTTTATTCTAATTTAGTTACAATTTCTCGTTTACAGCAAAATCCTACAGTAAAAGAAGAAATTAAACAAAAAAGGGAATTATTTAAAGAAAGTGTTACTTTTGGCTTTCTTGGATATCCTGTAAGTCAGGCTGCAGATATTACAGCGTTTCAGGCTGATTTGGTGCCTGTATGAGAAGATCAACTTCCTATGATAGAACAAACTAGAGAAATAGTTAGAAAATTCAATAATATTTACGGTCCAACTTTAAAAGAACCTTCAGCAAAAATAAGTGAGTTTCCAAGAGTAAAATGACTTGATGGAAATGATAAAATGTGAAAAAGCTTAAACAATGCAATTTTTTTATGAGATTCACCTGAAATAATAGAAAAAAAAGTAAAAGGAGCTTTTACAGATCCAAAAAAAATTAAAATAGATGATAAATGACATCCAAATGGTTGTGCAGTTTTTTATTATCATTCAATATTTAATGTAAATGATTTAAAAATAATTGAAGATGAATGTAAAAAATGAGCTAGATGATGTGGGCAATGTAAAATGCAACTTTCAAAAAGTATAATTGATTTTTTGGCACCTATAAGAGAAAAAAGAAAATATTACGATGAAAGACCAAAATTAGTAGAAGAAATTCTTATTGAGTGAACAAAAAAAGCTAGAGAAGTAGCAAAAGAAACTTTGGCTTTGGTAAAAGAAAAAATGTTTTTGAATTATTTTTTATAAAACTATGGTCAAAAACTATACTGATCCAATTCAATTTTTATGAAAAGAAGTTAAAGTAATTGTAGATAGACCTCTTTGATCTACTCATCCAAGAATCGAAAGTATCTATTATAAACAAAATTATTGATATATTCCAAATACTTTATCACCAGATTGAGAAGAATTAGATGCTTATGTTTTATTAGAAGATAAGCCTTTAAAAGAATTTATATGAATTTGTATTGCGGTAATTCATAGACTTAATGATAATGAAGATAAATTGGTGATAGTAAAAAAATGAGAAAAGT
>CAZFLS010000104.1:0-4778 GCA_964518815.1 uncultured Candidatus Peribacteria bacterium | reverse complement strand
AATCTATAATTATTAATTTATGAACCAAGCTTTAGAATATTTTAAACAAATCTCTAATATTCCTAGATCTAGTTGAAAAGAATGAAAAATTAGGGATTTTCTTATTTTGTGGGCAGGAGATAAATGATTTGAATACAAGGTTGATAAAACGGGAAATCTTATTATTTATGTTCCTTGAGATACATCAAAGCCAAGTGTAATTTTGCAAGCCCATATGGATATGGTTTGTGTAAAAACGGTTGACTTAGAACACAATTTTGAAACTGATCCTCTTGAATTATATGAAGAAGATGGTTATCTAAAAGCCAAAAATACTAGTCTTGGTGCTGATAATGGTATTTGAATTGCATTAGCGATGAGTGCAACTGATTTTGAAAATCATCCGTCTTTAGAACTTGTTTTTACTGTTGACGAAGAAGTCTGAATGAGTTGAGTTTTGAACCTTGATTTTAGTTTATTAAAATCAAAAAATGTTATTAATATTGATCATTGAAACGATAGTGAAGTTATTATTAGTTCTGCTTGATGAGCTTGAATAATTTTAGGAAAGGATTTGGAGCTTTTTAATTCAGACGATAAAAAATATGACCTAGAAATTTTTTGAATGAAATGAGGTCATTCTTGAATTGAAATTCATAAAAATCATTGAAGTGCAATAGAAATTTTTCTTAAATTTTTATCCTCAAATACTTTAATAAATAATATATATTCGATTAATTCTTGAACTGCACATAATGTAATTCCAAGCCAAATTGAGGTAATTTTAAGCACTTTTCAAATTGATGAACTTAAAACCGAATTAACAAAATATATAGAAGAAGTTAAAAAAATATACGATTGTCCGAATATATCTTTTAAAATAGAGGAAAATAATTCTAATTTGCAAGCTATTTCTAATTGAAAACAAATTTTATCTGATATTTCGAAAATCAAAGTTTGAGTATACAAAATGAGTGAAAAAATACCAGATTTGACAGAAACTTCTATGAGTCTTGGAATTTTAAAAACCGAAAATAGTAAAATAAATTTAAATTATTTAGCAAGATCATGCATAAATAAAGACTTAAAAAATTTGGTTGATTCTACAAGTGAATTTTATTCTTCTTTAAATTATAAAATTAAAATTGATGAATGATATCCTGGATGGCAAGATGACACAGACTCTGAACTTGTAAAAATTACAAAAGAAGAAATTACTAAAGTAATATGAAAAACTCCAAAAATTATTGCAATACATGCTTGACTTGAATGTGGGGCTTTGGTTTCTTGATTAGGTGAATGAACTCATGCAATTACAATAGGTCCAAATTTATATGACATTCATAGCATAAATGAAAAAGTAGAAATTAGCTCTGTAGAAAAATTAGAAAAAATTTTAAATTGAATTTTGGCTAGACTATAACTCAAAAAAATGTATAATTCACTAAAATCAGATTTCGTACAGTGTAATATCAGGCACAATTTACGTTTCTGAACCGTCTTTATTTTACTTGCTATAATTTTTAAATAGCATGCTAGTGACATTAACACAGGAGGAAATAGATAATTGTTTATGAATAAACGTACGAGCTAAGGTTTCTTTTACACAGAAAGTCAATGAAGAAATTAAGAAAATTCTGGATGGTTTTAATAATAGTCAAATAGCGAATGTAGAAGATGTTGAAAAATTTTGTGATTCCTTAAGGAACGCACAATTAAAATATTGATCAAATGTTTTATTTGATAGGATTCAGACAATTAAATTTTGAAACAATATAGATGATTATGAACGGTTATCTTATTGGGACTTGGAATGAACAGAGGATTATATATTAAAAATTGATTCCGTGATGCGCGAAAAAATTGATGTTAATTGACCAGTTTGAGAATTATATTTTTCAGATGATGCAGATTGAGATAAAGAAGATGGATATATTATTATTGCTCCTAGAGTTTTTGTATTTTTTAATAATATATCTAAAAGTATTGCCGGCGAAAAATGAATAAAAGAATTATGAAATTGGATGAGCGCAAAAATGAGATTATTGACTATTTCCTGTTATTTAAAAGAAAAATATGAAAATGGGAATACACTAATATTAAAAAATCTGTAAAAGAAAGTATTAGAGATATTTTTAATAAAAAAAATCCTTAAAAAATTAGTAAAGATATATTTAATCATAAATATATTTATATTTCTGATATTAAAAAAGTGTCTGAAAAAATTAAAAGTTTTAAAAAAGCAATCTTCAAATTGTTTCAGATTTTGATAATACAGTTACTATTGATAATTGAATTTCTCCATGGTCTATTTTTCCAAAACTTTGATTAATATCTGAAGAATATAATAAAGAAAGAAATGATTTTTTTGATTTATTTTAGGATTAAAATTTTTTCTTAGTAGTAGTTTCTGTTAGTTTATATTTTATAGATTAATAAATATAAAATATAAAAGTCAACTAATGCAAATTTGACATATGTAATTTTTTTATTATTAATAACTGGAATTATAATTAATTTTATCATTTATAATGATTAATAGAAGATCCATTCAAGTAAGTCCTAGTTTAAATATTTTTATTAAGCCTGAAGATAATATTGATAATAAACAAAAAAATATATTGAATTTAAAAGATAAATTAGTTAATGAATTTGATCAAGATAAATATAATTTAGAAGAATGTTTTTCTTCTGATGACAAAATGAATATAGGAATACTTTTTGATAAAATATCTCAATTAATTAATATTTTAAGTAGTAATAAAGAACACAATTTTTGCATAAGTAATGTTCAATATTATAAAAATATTCTAGAAGAAGCTAAGGAAAATGCTTTATTTATAGAAAAAATTTTTAATCCGCCACCTTATGAAAAAGATAAAAAAAGGTTAAGTGTTCCACCTATAATCTCTATATATAATGATGATTGAAAATTTATTGCGGCTAATGATATTTATCTTAAATTAAACAAATTAGAATCAATTATTCGTGCTAAAGAAATTGATGCAAAATGAGAAGGAGAATTAATGAAATATATTTATCCAAAATCATATGAAAAAGTTTTAAAACAAATACCTTTAATTATTGATTCTTGAGGATATCGTTATTATGATTTAATAGCAGAAAGAACAGGTAGAAATTTAAGATGGAATTCTATAAGAAATAATATTTATTGAGGTTCTGTAAGAATAGCTGAAGATGTTACAAAAAGACCATTTTTTAGATTTAGTTTAGGGCAAGAAAAAATTATAAATAAATTGGAAATAATGCCATTACATTTTCATGATCTAATAAAACATTTTTATAGTTTAATAAAGATGTTTATTAGACCAGAAGAAGTAAAAATAATATTAGATAAAAGACCAGATATAAAAGTTATTTGATTAAAAGATGTTTCAGGACAAGTAAAAAATATTGTTTCTGAAATAATTAATAATAATTCTAATATTCAACTAAAATCTTTAACATTAGAAAATTTTATTGAACTTGTTAAAATAAATATTGAATTTGAAAGAATATTTAATAAATTAGCTTATATTGCTTCAATATGAGATATTGCTTTTAATGAGTCTCCTTTTATAAAAACTATTTATAAAGATTGAAAATTAATTTATGCAAATAGAGCTTATTTTTATGCTATTTGATATTCTAAAGATGAAATTTTAGATTTTTCTAATAAGTGAATTTTGCTTCAAAAACTTTATAAAAATGAAAATGAAAGAAAAAAAGCCGAAAAAAAATTAACAAACCTAAAACCAGGGTGACATTATAATGAAATTTTTATTCTTATAAAGAAAGATTGACTTCCATGTAAAATTTCTTGGGATACTCATTGAATAAAAGAAAATCTTAATTTAAGGATAGGTACAACATTTTTACTTTAAATAGTTAAAATTAGTTTATAAAATTATATATTAGTGCAAAGTTCACCCAGCACCAGTTTTGGTATTTTTAATTACATTAAAAACCAAATAATTTAGTATTGTTTAACAAATTAATATCTAAAACTGGTGCTTGGGTAAATCTAGTTATCTAGTACAAGGTAAAGTCAAAAGTTAAAAATAAAAAGTATACACGAGTTGTTATTGTGAAGTAAGAATTCAGACTAATAAAGTTTTGTTTGAATAAGAAAGTATAAGTGATTTCTTAATCCACTTCGTTATACTTAAAATGACAATTAAAAGTTTTAACAACTAAAATCATATGGATAATATTTTAAGTTGAGCAGTTCCAATATATTTTAAAATAATTTATATTATTTTTTGAATATTATTGCTTACAGTCCTACAAAAATTTCATTATCTTATGCTTTTTAAATTGACTTCTAGATCAATAATAATCAGTTTAGTGGCAAAATTTATGATAAGAATTGGAGTAATTATTCATGAATTATCTCATTTGATTTTTTGAATAATATCTTTTTCAAAAGTAAAAGAAATAAAATTTTTTGATGAAAATGGAGGAAGTGTCTCTTATGAATCAAAAGATTATATTTGAAATTTGCCACAATATTATTGAGATTGACTTTACTGGTTTAGATTATTTTTTAATCAGATAGGAATATTTCTTATATCTATGTGACCACTTATAGTTTGAATGATTATAAATTACTTTATGCTTAGCTATTTTTTTAATGTTCCTTTTTGAACTGAGTTAAAAAATTTAAACTTTTTTAGTTTGTTTAATGATTATTTAAAATTTATAATATTTATTTTTTATATAATTTTGTTTTTACCTAATTTTATTGGCTCTAGACCAGAAGATTGTTAAAATTTAAAAAACTTATTAAGCATTATAAA
>CAZFLS010000103.1:0-4910 GCA_964518815.1 uncultured Candidatus Peribacteria bacterium | reverse complement strand
ATAATAAGCTTATTCTTATCAAATCATTTTTTTGCTAGAAAGAAAAATGATAATATAATTACCATTAGCCATCAGACTGAAAAAAACAGCTTATAAGAATCTATACTTAATGAAAATATATTAATTTCTGGATACATTAAAAAAAAGAATTGAACATTAAAAATACACCCGGATTTGAGTCTGGACGTACTATGGATTTTTACTTTTTACCTTTACTTTTATTTTCAGGTGCTTTAACTTCTTTTGTTTTTGATCTATTAAATTGTAAAGTAATTGATATTTTAGCTTTTCATGAATCAAAACTAATATTAAAAGATCCGTTTAAAAGATAGGCTTTGTCGCTATCCAAAGCCTGAAGCTCTAATTTTCATACCGCTCAATCTTTTGACATAGAAGATTTGATAATTCAATTAGAATAAGTGAAAGACATAGGATCCATTTTTCAATCTTTAAAAGATACTTTTATTTGTCAATAATCAGTACCTTTAGGAGTAATTACAATTGTCGCTGGAATTACTTTTCATTTTAACATTCTTAGGTCAAATGAAAAATCACATCATCAATCTCAACCCTTTTTTCATTTAGATGATTCTGCTTGTTTTATCATATCTGGAGATAAAATAACATCTTTTATTGTCATATTTCAATTAATCCATTCTCAGGCTAAACTAGATAGATCTGGAGCTAAAATTATATTGAATCTATCTTTAAGAAATTTTGCATATAATGCTGGTCCATCTGGTTTAGCAAACCAAAGACGAGCACCTTGAGCAATATCACTAACTCAAATTTTTTTATCCATAGTTAATCATGTTTTTTCAGACAACTCAAAACGTTTGGTATCTTTCATCATTTTTTCTGCAAAATGATAAAGTACATTAAGTTTGTTTTCATAATCTAATCATTTTTCTAATCCAGCTGGAGCTTTTGTACTATCAAATAAATCATTATCCTTAAAAGTTTCTACTAGCAATCTTAACTTTTCTTCTTCTTTTTTAAGTTCTTCTTCTTTTTTTGATCTTTCTACAAATTGTCTTCTATACGATTCTTTTACTCATTCTCTTACTCTATCCTCTTGAGCTGGAGTCAATTTTGACATACCAGATTCCAATCTAGTTTCATTTTCTTTTTTAATAGCTTCAATACATAATTGACGTCATATTCATCTCATTTGTGTCTAAACTGTATCAAAATCATCTTTTTCATTATTATATCAATAAAATTTTGCATTAGATCAATCGCGGAAAGCTACATAAGCCGCTTCAACTTCATTATTTTTCCAACTTTCAATTTGATAATCAACAACTTCAACTGCAACTCTTCATGCAGCTGTTAAAATAAATTTATCAGCTATTTGTTCACCTATAATTTTTGCCGCATCCTTATATTGTCATCATGCTATAAATCAAGCTGCTTTTGATACAGCTGCAATATCTTCTGCCGCATCTCAGGCTATATTGCTAAGACCTTCCTGTAAGGCAGATTCATCTACAATTTCTGCTATTTTCTTACCAGCTAATAATGCTATTTTCTGGTTTAAGTCTATAGGATCTCATTCTTTATAAGAGTCGTAAATACCTTTATATCAATCATCCTTTAAAACGTCTGCCAATATTTTACCTTTTATAGTTTTATCAGAAATTCCCATTTTTTCCAAAGTCATATCTATAATTTGTTCAGCTACATGATCTGATACACTATTTATGCCATCTTTCATTTGTTTATCCAAAGTTTTTGAATGTACCCAATTTTCAGTAATAACTGTATCATCCTCAATTTGATTAGCTCCGAATAATGAAAAATGGTAAGTAACAAAAGTAATTAATTTTTTTTCTGTATCAACTCTTAAAGGTTTGATATATTCCCATTTTGAACCATCATAGTAAGTAACACGTAGACTTCAAGTACCTCGTGTCATATCAATATCAGCATCGTTATATTTAAATGTAATAGTAACTGGTTCATTTAATCTATTTTTATCGCTAGCTATAATTTCTATAGGAGCGCCAAGCATTTTTACTTCCTTACCAAAATATTCCGGTACTGAATCAGGTGTTTTTAATTCCACTTGAGTCTCACCATCAAAAGTATTTTTTGGAATTATGATAGAAGCTTTATCCTTTTCTATACTCCCCAAAGTATTATCCGATCCTGTTGAAACTTTAGTAACAATTGGTTGTACAATAACTTTCTCATATTTCCAAGTGGTATCTCCTGATTTGACTTTTGTTTCTGGAGAACTTGTACCGGTAGGATTTGAACCAAAACAACCAGTAAGAACAAAAAATGAAGTCATAGCTAAAACTACTAAAACTATTCTATTTTTTAAATTATTCATATGATATAAATTATATTATAAAATTTACACTTCGTGATTTTATTTAAATCATCTAAAAAGTAAATAGAATTCGTATAAATTTTTTGTATATCTAAACAAATTGGCAACTTGGAAACAAAAATAATCCCGCTTTTCATCACAGGATTATTTCGTTTAAATATATTTAATCCTCTAAATTTAAAATATTTTCTATATCTTGAGTGTCTACCTCTGTAAGTAAAGTTTTTAATTTTTCTATAGTAAGATCAATAATTGTTCACATATTTGGTTTAGCCACTTTTAATGCTTCTAGTTTAGTAATAGCGGTATTTATAGCTGCAATTTTTTTGGTATTATCAGTACTATATTTTTCATTCAACTTAGCTTTAAATTTTAAAATTAAAGCATTTACTTTTTCATTCAAACTACTATTACTATTATTCTTTTTTTCTTCCTTATTTAATTTACATTCTCATTTATATAATTTCCATTCTTCACAAACTTGACCACTTGGAAGTTTACAATAGCCAACTTGTCAACCCACCCCATCTTGAATAATAGAAGTTCCTCATAATTTAACACAATAGGTAGAAGCAGGATTTGCCATAGATGTACTTTTTGTAGATGAAGATTGAATATTAATTTTTACAACATTACTACAGTATCTATTTAGATCACTAGTAATGGCACATACACGATAATAATTAATTCACTCTTTCGGACTATTATCAGTATAACTTGTACAAGACATTTCAGAACAATATTTTATATATCAATCATCAGGATATACGGGATTTACATTATCTGACGAACGTATTACTTTATAATAATTAAGAGATTTGTCAGAAAAAGAATCAAAACGATTCCATTGCATATATACATTATTACCGTCATTAAGTGTAGCTGTAAAATTAAAACTATCCGTAACAATTGGTGTTTTATAACCACCATTGCTTTCTGATTCGTTTGCATCTGCAAATGAAATACAAGCTAAAGCTATCACGGATAAAATAGTTATTATTTGTTTTTTATTTATCATAAAAACCTAAATTAAAAAATAAAAGTTAAGATATAAAATTTGCTTGTAATTGTTTTTGTAAATTACGAGCGTAATGTTAGCATATAAAGTTTCTCTGTCAAATTCTTTATTTTTTTATTATGGATAAAATAATACATGTGAATTTAAGTAAGAAGAATAAGTTGAAGGAAAGTTAAAAAAGTTGAAATAGTTAAAATAGTTGAAGGGGGTTTAAAAGATGTAGAGACGTACTGCAGTACATCTCCGTAATAAAACGAAAGGCAATTGAAAAAGTTAAAATAGTTGAAAGATTGTCAAAAGAAAGTTGAAGGAGTTAAAATAATCAAAATAGTTGAAAAATGTAGATATTTTTGAGAGTGTGTACTTAATAAAAAATAAAAAGTTTGCTTTTTTAATCTAATTTTATTATAATATCCGTGATTTATTATTTTAATAAACAATAGTTACAATTTAAATAAAAATAAATACAAAATGGAGGAAGATGATGAGAAAGTTGAAGCAATAGTTCTTGAAAAACCAGAACTCACAAAATTAAGTATAATATTTGAGGAAATTAAAAATAATCTTATTTGAATTTTAATTAAATATTTACCTTTAACAAGAAAACAAAGACTCGAAAGAAAATGGAATATTCTTAATATAGAATGGCAGGAACGTTATTGAAATTTAAATGATAAATTTGAAAATCTTAGTGAAAATGATTTTATAAAAGATAAGGAAATTCTAGAAAAATTCGAAGCTCTAAAATATATAGATCAATTTAAAAACTGTACGATTGAGTTAGCATCAGGTAAAATATCTAGAATTGTTGAAATAATGGATCTAGATTACATTATATACAATGACAGAATAACTTGATTTACATATGTACTAATAAAAGATATTTGTGATTTTCTTACTTTAGAAATTGATAAAATAGAAAAAAATGATGAAAGTTTAAAAGGATTGGAGGTTTATAATATATTATGAGAAACGACTAAACTTATTAATTTATTTTCAAAATTATTTTTATTAATCGATCCACTTGCAACTTATATAACAACTCGAAAAAATGAAAAACAATACAAGAAACTTAACCATCGAAAAAGATACTTAGTACAACAAATAAAAATTTTAATTCAATTAAATAAAAAACTTGTTTTATTACATACAAAAAGAAGTTTAGAATGAATCAGATAATTTATTAATAATTAAAAATATATGCAAAAAACTATCACTAATAAAGATATATTAAATCTCGCAAGAAGTAATATAAGAAAAGGAGAAAAGTTAATAAAAAAAATAGAAGATTCTATAGAAAGAACAGATAAAATTATGTATTGAAAGTCAGCTAAGGAAAAACAATTATCTCATTTTCCTGAATGAATTTCAAAGATAACTAGATCTGTATGTGGAAGAGTTGCGAAACTTATAAAGACATTATCTCATTCCGGAGGAAATAATTTACCTAAGACAAAACCTCTTTAGGAAAACAAATTATATTTAAGAAAAAGTTGGAAGAAAATTAAAGGATAGTCAAAAGATAGTTGAAGGAAAGTCGAAATAGTTGAAAGA
>CAZFLS010000102.1:0-4973 GCA_964518815.1 uncultured Candidatus Peribacteria bacterium | reverse complement strand
TTTGAATTTGTTTTTCCTTTTCTAAAGAAATTATATTTTTGGTTTTATTCATACTTTTAAAATTAACTTATAAAATATTCTACCACACACTCACAAAATAATCAAAAATTCAAAGAAAAATACTGAAAAAGTAAAGAAAAAATATTTTAAGTTAATTTTAATTAAAAAGAATATCAATAATTTATCAAAACCATATACAGATAAACCAAAAATAGATGACAGTATAGATACTATAGCTTTTTATATAAATAATAGAGTAATAGAGAAGGCTTATAATTGAGTATAAGCTGGTCTATTTTAAGGTTTTTATAAAGAAAAAAATCGAAACTAAATTTGATTGGGTACATTTAAATGGATTAGTTTCCAAAAATATCCTTAAGAATTTTTAAAGCTTTTTCTTGTTCAATAAAAAATGGGCTTGTAGCAACCGTTATAAGTTTGGCATTTTTTGCAAAATTCAAAATTATAGATTTTTTTAGATTATAATCTATATAACTTAGTCAATCAGAGAAGAAATCTAAATCCAAATTTAAAATATAATTTCAATTTATTTTTGAATCTTTA
This sequence comes from uncultured Candidatus Peribacteria bacterium, assembly GCA_964518815.1. GTDB lineage: Bacteria > Patescibacteriota > Gracilibacteria > BD1-5 > UBA2023 > CAYRGR01. The sequence continues at coordinate 4,409 of CAZFLS010000102.1, read as the reverse complement.
TTTTTTTCTAGTTCATTTTCTCAAGAAATATTTATTACTTCTTTTATTAAATTAATTTTCAAAGCTGGAATAATATAATTACCAACATTCAAAGTATAATTTGTATAATCAAACACTTTTTGTAAATCTTCTACTTCATTTTTTGATAAATAAATTTCTGGATCTCTCATGTCTTTATGTTCATCGATATGTACTAGAGTATTTTTATATCAAATTATTCATTTTATTTTTGCTTCTGCCCAAAAATAAAAAACATGATTATGATTATCTGCTAAAATAAGTGGAATATTATTCCAAGTTGTTTTGATAAAATTTTTTAATCATTTAAATTGTAATTTATTTCATTTTTCATCTACTTCAGCAAAAACAATCTCATCTCAAAGTTTTGCATCATCAAGATTTCACTCAATCAAAGAGGGCACATAAATTTGTTTATTTTTTCTTTTTTCAAAAGAAAAAGAATTGTTTCAAACAGGATTTTTTATATAAAAGGGTTTCTTGTACATTTTTTAAAATTTATTTTTTATCTTGAATTTTTTTTCTGAAATGTCGTTATTATCAAAATAATATATCAGCATCTCAGTCAGTATTTATTTCATCGCCACCGTCATCATCATGATCATCATTATTATCAATATTGTAAGGTCTTTTTTTGTTTTTTAATCTTGTTTTTTTAATTTCTTTTCTTAATTCCAAAATATATCTTTGATCTTTTATTGGTATTAAACCAAATATTCTATTCATTAATTCTCAATCTATAGGTATATCTCACCTATAAGCAGCCAGTATCATTCTACTTACTATTAGTTGTCATCTTAATGTTTTTTCATCTATGTTATCTAGTCAGTCAAAAAAGTGTTCTACTTTATTTCTTACTTGTTTTTGAGCATCTTTTTTATTTAATTCTAAGAATAAATTTTTTATTTCGCTTAAAAATTGAGGAAAATTTATTTTTCATTCTTCAATTATTGTTTGCAAAATTTCAATTTCATCTAAAAGTTCATCATTTTCATCGGTTTTTTTAATCAAATTCGAAATAGTATTTGTAAATAAGTTCATGTAATATAAATCATTTCATCATACTATTACTTTATTTTTTTGTTGTTTTAACTTTTCTATTTCTTTAGTCATCTTTTTATTTTCTTCTTCTTTTTGTCAGATTTCTTTTCATATTAATAGATTTATTTTATTTTTAAAATCTAAATATATTTTATATGATTCTTCTTCAATAGTATTAGGTTCAATAATAGTAATATTTGCTTCCAAATTATCAGGAGTTTTTGTGGGTAATATGTTTTCTGATATAGTAATATTATCTGATTGTGCAATTGATGCAATCTTCATTTCATATAATACTTTTCCTATAATCAGGGAATTTAAATTTTGATATAAATATTTTGATCACATATATTTTACTTTTAGTTGTGCTATTATATTTTTTGATGAACCACCTAAATAATCAATATGATTTATTTCAATTAATTTCTTTAAATTACGTATTAATTCTCTTTGAGCTCAGTATACATTACTGAGATATAAGTCATCTAGTTATTTATATAAAATTTATCCTCATCTATTTTTTTAATAAGTTGTATATCTTCTATAGCATTAATTATTATATTTATTTGTGCATAAGTAAGATTTTTATATTTATCATTATTTTCTTTAATATAATTTTTTACAATAGTTGATAACCCTCTTATTTTTCAATTTTTTTTATAAATTGAATTAATTAATTTAATAGCATTTTCCATTTTTTCACTTATTTTCTTAACAACATTTCAATCTGAAGATTGTGTATTGGCATTTTTTGTATTTCTTATTTCTCAAACTTTTTCTTCTAATCGCCTTTCAACTTGTTTATAAAAATTTTCATCTATCTCTTCTTTTTCTGTCGGACTTTTTTTAATTTTATGAAGATAACAATTAATGGTATTTTGTAAATATTTTTTATTTAATTTCTTTTCTTTTTCTAATTCAGGAAACAATTCTAATAACAAAGAATAGATTTTATCAAATCTTCAAAAATATATCCCCCTTTTTTTTGTGATTAATTCAAATAAAACAAGAACAGTTTTAAATTGCTCTTTATTCAATATTTTATGAAAATTATTCTCATTATTTTTTATTATTCTTTGTCTGGTTTTCTTCTGAAATGATGGAGTATCAAAGGAAATTTCGGTTAAGTTTATATTTTTTAAATCTTTAATAAAATGCAGTAAACTCTCATATTTTTCAACAAAAATTTTATATTCATGATTTCTTGCAACAGGATTAAATCATTTTTCTTTTAATCAAAATAATGTCGCTATATAACATAAACCTTTTCAGTTAATTTTTATTTTTAATCTTTCAGGATAAGATAATTCTTTTAATTCTTCTATATTAGGAAATAAATTATTTATAAAAATCAAAGCCATTAATATCTCTTTTGATATTCATTTTTGAAGAGAAAGTGTTTCTAATAAATTATCTATATTTTGTTGATCTTCATCTTGTTTAAGAGATCAGTTTGTTTTTTGTCAATTTTCTTTATCTAATTTGCCTTTTATTTCATTACATTTATTTATCCAATATTGTTCATGTTGAGATTTATTACTTAAATTTGTTAATCAAGAAATAATAGACTCATAGTACTTTTTTAAAGTTATATATAGTCTCTTTTGATTTATGTAAAGTTCAAATAATTCAAAACTACCTATTTTTTTATTATCTTCGAGATTAGGAATAAAATCATTTATTTCGTTTGATATTTGTATAGCTTTATTTAATAAGGAAGAAAGACCTTTTAATTCATCTCAAAAAATATATTTCTCTAATAAAGTAAGCCTTTCTATTATTTCTTCCGCACATATTGCGTTATAATGAAGTTCCATTTTAAATAGCTCATATATACTTAATTTATCGGAAGAGTTTTTATATAAAATAGAATTTATAATATCCTTGATTATTACAATTGTATTGATAGTTTTCTTCTGTTTATCGCTTTTTTCTTGAAATATACTAATAATCTTTTCTGACTCTCAAAAAAGATTAGAATAATTTTTATTCAATTCAATTTCTTCTATTGTTTTTAAAATCTTATTATTAATTCTTTTGTTAATTTTTTCAGTTTTTATTTTGTTTGGATTACTATAATCTTCCATCCATCAAGGTAAATTTAGGTTTTCTAATTCTTGTTTATTCATAGTAAAAATTAAGTTATAAATAAAATAGTTTAGATAAATTTTTAATCTATTTCTAAACTTTTTTCTTTTTTATATTTCCTTTATTTATAAGGAATAAAATAGAAAAGTCAAATATATTTTTGATAAAACACTATCTGTGTTTGTATATTATTTACACTTTTGAAAAAAATATTAAAAACTATTCATCAAAAAAATAATAATACATCCTTACAAAAATGCAAAAATCATAATAAACAATAAATAGACTGTACAATCAATAAAAATAAGCAATTATCTAACACAAAAAAGTGTTTACATAAAACTAATTAAATTCCAAAACCATTCAAGAAGGATCTATATTGTTAAATAAATTGTGTAAATGAAAGATGAAAAATAATTTAATTTTTCTATTTTTTAATTTCCTAAATATTGTATTCTATTCTTATTATGCTCATCTAAAGTTTTACCATAATAAATATTTCAGCTATTATCATGCAAATAATAATAGTAAGGTGAAGTCGCAGAATTTATTATTGCATCAAAAGTATCGTGAGTCATGTTTGAAATTGGAGTTGGTGGCAATCAGATTTCTTTTCTTGTATTATAACTTGATTTTGTATAAATTCTTTCTCAAATAAATGAAGGCGTACATTCTTGAGAAGTTATTTCGTATGAATAACAAACCGTAGCATCAGCTCATAGAGCAATATTTTCTCTGAGTCTTTTTTCTAAAATTCCAGCAACTATTTTTTTATTATCTGAATTTCTCTCTTCTTTTTCCAAGATAGAAGCCAAAATTAAATATTTATAAAATTCCTCATCAGTTTTAAATTGATATTTTGAATAAATTTTTTTATTAAATTCATCAAGCAAAATTATTACAATATCTTTAACACTTGCTGTTTGAGATAATCTATAAGTATCTGGATAGGTAAATCATTCTAAACTTTTAGCATTTTTTAAAAAAATATATTTGGAAGCTAATTCATTATCAATATTTTTTGATAATTCAATAAAAGAGCCATTTTTTATAACACCTTGATATGATAAATAAGAATCAATATCAAAAATATTCCATCAAGGTAAAATAGTAATTTGAAAATCTTCAGAAATTGGCTTATTTAATACATTTTGGAAAATTTCTTTTAAATTAGTTTCTGTTTCAATTTTATAATTTCAAGCCTGCAATTTAAAATTTGAATAATTAAAACTTTTAATCCATTCGAGAGACTCATCTGTAGA
>CAZFLS010000101.1:0-5063 GCA_964518815.1 uncultured Candidatus Peribacteria bacterium | reverse complement strand
TTTTATATCTTTTTTAACTCTTTTTACTTTTTTTATTTTTTTTCAAGTTACTACATCATTTTCAAAATAATCTTCTAATTTTGTTTTACTTAAAACATAATTTCAAATATAACTAGTATCAGAAAGCATTCTTGAAATAAAAGTTGGTAACCAAATTCATTTATTTTTTTCATTTTTTCTTTTTTTATTTAATTTTCAATCAAAACTAGTTGGAATCTTTTGAGAAGTAAGTAAATTTGCAATTTGAGATAAAGATTGGTCTTCATTAACATAATAATCAAAAATTTTTTTAACAATTTCGGCCTCTTTTTCCTTAATTTCAACTTTCCTTGTTTCAATATTTTTTTTAAATCAAAATTTTGGTCTTCCTCAATTAGTAAAAAATCATTTTTTTAATCATTCTAGTTTTCACATTGTCGTCTTTTCAGCGATAAGTTTACGCTCCATTTGAGCAATTGCTCACAAAACTGTTATAAAAAATTCTCATGTTGGACTTGTTGTATCCACTTTCTCCTCCGTTGAAACAAATTTAACATTATGTTGTTTAAAAAAATCAATCAAATCAAGGAGTATTATTGTACTTCTTGCTAATCTATCAAGTCTCCAAACTATTACTATATCAATTTTTCAGTCTTCAATATCTTTTTTTAATCTTTTTAAAGACGGTCTTTCATTTTCATCTTTACTTCAAGAAATTCATAAATCTGAATAAACTAAATCTTCATTAAACTCAAATCAATTATCTTCCTCATAATCTATTATAGTTTTAATTTTTTTTAATTGTGTATCTTTTCAAAATCAATTTTCTGCCTGTTCCAAAGTACTAACACGAATATAACATCAAACTCTTTTTTTATCCATAATTATTTTGATAAGAAATTAATATATATAAATAAAAACATTATTATACTTAATAATACTAATGACAGTAAAGCTAAAACTCAAAGACCTTTCTTGAAGAAAAGTTCTTTGACGACTAGTGTGTATTCTTTTTGAATTTTAAAATTTTCTGATTTTGATTTTTCTGAAAAACTAAAATTTACTTTTCTTTTTTGATTTTTTTTCATTTTTTTTAAATTAAATATTAATAATTTAATTTTAAACAAATTAATATAAAAAAATCGGTTTTTATAAAAAAATCACTGGACGTTTAAATATATTTATTTAATCTATAGATATATTATATAAATTTTTTCTCTATTCAAAGAGAATATATGATATTTCTAATTCTTAATAAAAAACTTTTGCATTTTTATTTTAATAAAATTATATAATAATCCAAAAATAAAATTAAAAAACAAGATAAAATCAAACAAATTATTGATAATAACTTTTTAATTTATATCTTGATAAACATGCTAAAATAGGATTAAAAATCACTTGATTCAGCATTGATTAATGAAATTTATATATATTTTATCAAAAGTTAATTTGATTTGTTTTTAATATGACTAGATTTAGCGTTTATTATTTTCAAACAAGTCAAAAAACTTTTTTCTTAATATTGGCCATAAATGGATGTTTTGACTCAAATTCCTGTTGTTCTTTAAGTCTTCTATTTATTTCCTTTTCTTCTTCAGTAAATTCATAAGGGTTATTTCCCATAAAGAAAACAATTTCATTATATTCTTCTAAAAAATCTAGTATATCTTCTCTATTTAGCTTATTAAGATGTGAGTCTTCATCTTTGTTTTTAATATATCTTATATATAAATTGATATATTTTATAAGGTATTCCTTAAAAGTATTTAAATTTCATCAAAATTTATTTTTATCTTTCTCAAAAGATTGTTGCATTAGAAGATTAAATTCATTATCATTTCAAGTTTTGATTTTTTCAATAATTTCTTCTGCATTAATTATTCATTCATTAACTTTTTGTTGTCAAATATAAACAATTCTTTGAGGTCATTTTATGTTTTCTGGTATTGTAATCATATATAAATATTAAAAAATTTGTTTAATTCTATCTGCAATTTTTTTCATAATTGGAAATCTACTTTTAAAACTTTCCAAGTTACTTTTACTTGTTAATTTTTCCTTCTCTTGTGCTTCAAGTTTTAGTGCATTTGGAGGTAATGGATTTAGGGTATAGTATAATTCTTTTGAAAATACTCAGGCCTTTTCCAATCTGTTATTAATTTCATCAAATTGTTGAAATCCAATTTTTGATAAAGTTTCATCATCTTCAAAACATTTAATTAATAACTCAAAATCTTGTCTAACTCATTTATAAAACTTTTTATCATTCAATTTTTCTAATTCTCTTTTCATGAGAGGGACAGTAACGGTTCTTATTTTTTCCATTCTTTTATCTAGTTCTAAATCGTCTGAAATTTCCTGAAGTCTTGAATCATTATATTTAACCATATATATAATATTAAAAAATAATTTATTTTATTAAATTTAATCTCTTAATTATAGCTATCATTTTAAAAGCATTTTCATCACTATCCATAAATTTTCAACCTTTTTTTAATGTTTTAATTTCTCTTTTTAAAGGCAACAGTGCTTCATCTATTATCTTATCTCTCATCTTAATACTTCCTTTCTCTTCCGCAAATTCAACAAAATTTTCTAAATTAGTTAGTCTTGCTCTTATAAACTCATTTCACTTTTTGTTTAATTCTCTAAGTGTATATGTATCTACCTTATCAACTTTATCAATATTTCTAACTACTGCTGAAAGATTACTTTCCGTATTTTTTATCAATAAAATTTGTCAATCTAAAATATAATTAACTTCACTAATTGTTTTTCATGTACATTTATTTACGCCTCCCATATCAGGTAATACACTTTTTTCTTCTGCTACGACTTTCTCAACTTTCCCTAATTTAACTAGTAATTTCTCAGGTAAGAATTTGTCTAATTTTAATAATTTAAAGAACTTTCAAGGTCACACCGTAGATAGAATAACAGGTATTCAAACTTCTGGCAAGTATTTACTCATTTCTGTAGTAAATCATACATTAGTAGAACTCTTTTGAACTATACTAATATAATCATATACTTCTTTGGCTTCTGTCTTTGTGATTCTAATTAAATTGTCAACAAAGTCAATAGGATGTGTCAGAACTTGCGTTAATGCTTGTAATATCTTGTTCCACTCTTCAGGAGTAACAATTAATTTTAATGTTTCTTCAAATTCTTTTACTATTTTTTCAGTTGCTTTTTTTGTTCATTCATAGACATTTACTATACTATCATAAAGTCATCAATCAATTGTAGTATTTTTAAGTAATCTTCAATCATTTGTTTGAATATTTCATAAATCAATTATTAGATTTTTTGTAGCATCAATATATTCAAGCTTAGATTGGAATTGTCTGTCTAAAAGTTGTAAATGTTTTTTTATTACTTCATTATACGCTTCTTTAACTTTTGGACTGCTACTTTGTTTCGCCAAAGTGTCTGCTTTGTATTTTGCTAAAGTTAAATCATCGCTTGCTTTTTCATTATTATTTGAAATATTAAGATTTGATTCGATTTTTTTCAACCTTAAAGATAAACTTTTACCTTTATCTAAACCTACTTCATCATGTCATTTATTCTCAAATCAAGACATTTATTTTTGTTTTAAATATTATTATAGATTTATATTTCTATTTTTATATTTTGTTTATCTACTTCTTCGTTTAAATTATTTAGTACTGTCTTAAATTGATTAATAATTCTAATATCAGCTTGCTTTATTAGATCAATATTATCTCAATACTTTTCAAGAATTTTAAGTAAATTTTCTTGCTTAATGTTATCAAGATTTTTTATAAGATTTTCTTTTAGATTACCTGGAATATTAAGTTTTTTAATAGCAGAGATAAGTTCCTTTGTTTCCATTTGCATTGAAAATTACATTTAGGAACAGTTTAATATATATTCAGTAAAAAAGCAAAGAATTTATAATTTTTAAACTATAATATCATCTAAATAATCGGTAATCTTATTAAAAAATTAACTATAAACCTTACAAATTTTTGCTGAATTAATTAGTTTAACTCAATTACTTGAAAATAAGTCTTCAAGCCAATAGAATATTTGCATTTTATTTATTCGTAAATTATTTGAACTATTAAAAGCATAATCACTGTCACCTTTTTTAATAGAATCATCGCTTACATGAGAAGCAATATAAATAAACTTTTTATTATCGTTACAATTCACAACTATAATTTGTTTGAAATCTGATGTTTTTTCATAAAATTGAGGGTAATATTGTAAATATGAAGCCAATAGTTCTTGCCAAAACTCTAGGTTATATCAATCATATTCTCGAATAATTTCATTACTCTTATCAAAAACTTGTATTTTTCAATTGTAAGAATTCAAATAATGTATTTGTTTTAGCAATCATTCTGCTAATTTTTTTTCAAAATCAATTATTTTGTTTTTTAGTAAACCTCTTTCATTTAATTTCTTTTCTATTTTAATTGGTTCTTTTTTAACTTCTTGCTTAACTTGTTTAATAGGTATGGAAGGAGTATAAACCTTATTTGGAATAGGTATTTGGGGTTGTATTTGTATATTGTTATTATAGTTTCAATTTTTAATAATCTTTGAATAATTTAGATCTCATTCAAGAAGCTTCTTAGAAAATATATAATTATTAAGTTTTTCTATTAGTTCTCAGTAGTTATTTCCTTTTCGTGTATAAATCATCGTTTTTCACGAAAAGAGTGAGAATTTATACTTCTCTTTGATTTCTCATATATTCTTTTGAATTCAAAGAAATATTTTTTTGAAATTATTAATTTCGTAAATTCGATTAATTTGTTTTGTATTTTGCACAAAGTTAATTAATTCATTTTTAGAATACTTAGCGTACATAAACTTAAAATTAAAATCTTAATCTTCAAAAACATAGTGATGTCCTATTGTTTTATTTGTTTTTGTTATAATGTAAGATTCAATTGAATTATTTATATTATTTGGATCAAAAAACCTATTTAATATTTCAATCTTTATATTTATTCTATCGCTACTACTTTTAATTACTAACATAAAATTTTCAAAATACACCTTTTGAATAGCAGAAAGTAATTGAATTTTTGATTGCTCAATAA
>CAZFLS010000100.1:0-5128 GCA_964518815.1 uncultured Candidatus Peribacteria bacterium | reverse complement strand
ACTTTATATGTATGAAATTATAAATAAGATACAAGATATTGTGTTTGAGTTATATGATATTAATTTAGATGACATGTATTTTTTTCTCAATTATCCACCAAAAAGTGAATTATGAGATTATACATTTAATTGTTTTGAATTATCTAAAGAACTCAAAAAAAATATTAATGAAATTACAGAGGACATAAAAAATGAGTTTCAAAAAAATCCTGAATATTTTGAAAAAATATCAATTTCTTGATGATATATAAATTTTTTTCTTAATAAAAATGTCTTTATTAGATGAATTGAATCTTTTAATTTAAATCCAAAAAATCCAAAAAACGAAACTATTGTTGTTGACTATATTTGATATAATTTATGAAAACCTTTACATATTTGACATATTTGTCCTCCTTCTCAGGGGCAAGTAACAATTAATGTTTATAAATATTTAGGTTATAATGTAATTTCTGATTCTCATTTTTGAGATTGGTGATTATTTGGAAAACTAGTTGCTGCATATAAATTGTATTGAAACAAAAATGATCTACAAAAAGATCCTATAGAACATCTATTAATGCTTTATATAAAATTCACAAATGAAGCTGAAAATGATAAAGATGTAGAAGAAATAGCAAGAAATGAATTTAAAAAACTTTCTAATTGAGATGAAGAAAATATTAAATTATGGAAGGAATTTGTTTCTTATTCATTAAGTGCAATGAGTAAAATATTGGAACTACTTAATGTAAAAGCTGACTATGATATCTGAGAAAGCTTTTATGAATGATTAAATTTGCCCAAACTTTGAGATTTTCCTGAATTAAAATATACAATGAATGATATAGTAAAAGAACTTGTTGAAAAATGAATTGCTACAAAAAATGATGATTGAAGTGTTTGAGTAATATTTCCAGAAGAAACAAAAATACCTTCTTGTGTTTTACAAAAAAAAGATTGAACAAATCTTTATCTAACTTCTGATTTAGCTTGTATAAAATATAGAATAACAAATTGATGGAATCCATCAAAAATAATTTATCACGTGGATAATCGTCAACAACTTCATTTAAAACAAACATTTTGGATTGCAAAAAAAGTTTGGCCAGAACTTAAAGATATTGAACTTTATCATGCTTTACATGGTTTTATAACTTTGAAAGAGTGAGCAATGTCTACAAGAAAATGAATAATTATTAGATTGCAAGATTTAATAGAAGAATGATTTATTTGAACTAAAAAAATTCTTGAAGAGAAATGAAGAGATTTAAAAGATGAAGATATTCAGGCTATAGCTATTTGAGCTATAAAATACTCTTATTTATCACAAGATAGAGAAAGAGATGTGGTTTTTGATTGGGATAAAGCACTTAGTTTTGAAGGAAATAGCGGACCTTACATACAATATGCTTATGTAAGATCTTGTCATATTTTAAAAAAAGCTTGAGAAATATTTCAATTCAATACTGAAAACTTGACAAATATAATTTTAGAATATGATATTAATCTTATTAAAAAATTATTTGAATTTGATAAAATTGTATTACAAACAGCCTTAAAATATAAACCCCATATTCTTGCTCTTTATTTATTCGAATTATCTACAGAATTAAATAGTTTTTATGTACATATACCAAAAATTATAGAAGAAGAAAATAAGGATTTAAAATATTTTAGACTTACTTTAATAGAAAAATTAAAAGAAACTTTGGAATTTTGATTTAAACTTCTTGCTATAAATATGCCAAAAGAGATGTAATTTATAACTAATTTTATATGGACTCTCTCAACCTACCAAAAAAGACAAAGGAACAAACTACAAAAACAAATCCAGTTCAATCCAAAAAAGAGCAGTTTTCACAATCAGTCTCTAAAATAGTTTCTAATGAATTGGGGGGATGTTTAGAATTAGGAAATAAATTTTTTATTGAATGAAATTTTCAACTTGCAGAAGAGTATTTTAGAACAGCGATTAATTTGAATCCAAAAAATCATTTGTCTTATGAAAAACTTGTAAACACTTATTTACATCAAAAAAAGTTCGAAGATGCACTGTTGATTTCTACTGTAGAAATTCGTCATAATCCAGGAAGTACAATTGCTTTCACTAGAAGATGAGAAATTAGTATGTCAAAATGAGATCTTGAAAAAGCTGAAAGTTATTTTAAGAAAGCTGTTGATTTGGATCCAACAAATCATTTGCCATACAAATATCTTGCTGATATTTATTTTGATCAAGAAAGATTTGATGAAGCTATGCTAATCTCTATTAAAGAAATCAATATTAATCCTTATAATTTAGAAGCGCTTACCAGAATATGAGAAATAGAGATGACAAATTGAAATTCGGAAGCAGCAATAAAATCTTTTAAAGATATTATCAAAAAATATCCAAACGATATAAAATCTTTGCTTAATTTAAACAATATATTTTATCATTTATGAAAGTTTAAAGAAGCTGCATCTTATATAGAAAAAATCCTAAAAATTGATCCTAATATTCAAAATCTTTATCTTAAATTAGGTGAAACATATTATTTGATCTGAAATTATAGAGAAGCAGAAAAAAATTATTTAAAATATATTTCCTTGAATCCAAACGATAAAAATGGCTACAATGGCTTGGGCGTGCTTTATATAACAATAAGCGAGTATGACGAGGCTATAAAATTGTTTACAAAAGCTACAGAAATAGACCCCAAATGGGACTCTGCCTATCATAATTTATGAGTGACTTACTTCAAAAATAACGAATTAATTTCAGCTGAGGTTATGTTTAGACAAGCAATTTTTATAAATTATAACAATATAAATAGTCATATTTGGTTATATAATTTATTTTTGCTTAAATGAAAATCATGCCTTAAAAAAAGCAAAATTGTTACTTATGAAGTGATTAACAAATAATCCTGATGACAGAACTTTAAAAGATGCTTTAGCAAATTTTAACGAGTTAATATCTTGAAAAATAAAACCTCCTAGTAGACCAACTTTACAATAATGATTCTGAAAATAAAAATAAATTTTTGACAAAATTAAACTATTTTATAAAATGCAAGCACTAAAAATTTTCCAAAGGAAAATTTTTCAGTAAAAAGTTTAAAGTAAAAAATAAAAAATACTCTCAACTTATTACTTTCAACTTGCAACTTTATACTAACTTCGCCACTTTAGCTCAGCTGGTAGAGCGCCCGCCTTGTAAGCGGATGGTCGTCGGTTCGATTCCGACAAGTGGCTCCAAAAAATTTTGCTTTTGCAAAATTTTTCAGTCAAAAGTCCAAAGTACGAGGTAAAAATAAAAAAATTTAAAAACCATGTACTTGATAACTAGATGACTAGGTAACTTTGTACTTATATTAGGGTCGATTCCAGAGCGGTCAAATGGGGCAGACTGTAAATCTGTTGGCTTACGCCTTCGCTGGTCCGAATCCAGCTCGGCCCACCAAAAAATTGTTTACAAAGTAAAAAATTTTAGTTCAAAGTAAAAATTGGAAGAAATAAAGAATACTTTGTACTTGATAACTAAATAACTTGATAACTTTGTACCAGATTTGCCGGGATGGTGGAATTGGTAGACACCCTGGTCTTAGAAGCCAGTGCCTAAAAGCGTGAGAGTTCGAGTCTCTCTCTCGGCACCAAAAAAAATTTTACTTTGTAAAAAATTTTTAGTACAAAGTACAAGGTAAAAACAAAAAATCATGTACTTGATAACTATAACTTATAAACTAATTTATATGAAAGCAAAAATCCATCCACAATTTCAGACAGACACAAAAGTAATTTGTTCTTGTTGAAACACTTTTTTGACATGATCTACAGTAAAATGAGAAATAAGAGTAGAAACCTGTTCTAAATGTCATCCATTTTATACTGGAGAAAGAAAAATTCTTAAAACCAGTTCTGTTGATAAATTCTATTCTAGACAGAAAAAAACTCAAGATTTAAAAAAATAGTAAAAAGGCTAGTTAAAACTAGCCTTTTTTAATTTTTAAAAAAATTAAAACTAAATCTGATTTTGGTATAATATTTTGGTTAAAACATTATTTAGGCATTTCTTGTGTTTTAAATGTTCCATATCATCAGTCATATTCAGCTCATCATATTAACTGGAACAATATTACGCTGGTTACTATTATAATAATTCAAATAAAAATATAAATTATAGTCTGTTTTCATTTTTTTAATTTCTCTTCATTTCAATTGCTTGTTACAATCATATATCATGCAAAAATAATTAAAACTACTGTTATAATTCAAACAAATCAATTTACATATTGAATCATTTTTGCTATTAACTTAACAGTCTCACTTAAATTTGGATTTCAAAGATTTGCTCAAGTACAAATGTTTGTGCCTATATATTCAGTACATTTTACTTCTCAATAAATGCTATTTACCAAAACTCATGATATTTTTATTAAAATAAATCACATAATAGCACTTAATATTGTTTGAATTGCTGTTTTTGTTGCATCTTCTTTTCATCAACTTGTAACAAGTTTATAAAAAGCAAAAATTGCCATAGCTATAAATGCAAACGATGCTGCCATTTCAAGTAAACGAATAACTGGACGAATTACTGCATCAAGAAAATTAGACGCAAGAGGAGCTCCTATATTTTCATCAAATAAGACATAAAATATTACATAAGCTGATTGCATTACCACAATACCTATAGTTGTCCACATAATTCAAATTTTCCATTTTTTTACATCATCATCAGCAGCACTTGAAAAAATTAAACGCAATACAAGTACAATTAAAAAAATTATTGCTACTGCAATAGCTGCATTTTTTACATCTTTAGCAATATTTAAAAGAAGATATTTAGCTCATTTTTCTCAAGTTTTATCTCAAGTAAAAAAAGAATTATCATAAAATGGTTCCAAATAATCATTTCTATTTGAATTTCATGAAATAGGATCTTTTACTTTGATATCTCAAGTATTTCAAAAAACAATATAATTTCAAAAATTGAAAGTCAAAATTATAAAAAATAAAATATATTTTAGATATTTATGCATAATTTATGATTAAATATTATATTATTAATTACTAATTTCTAATTTTTAATTTCTAATAAAATTTAAAATGTTTTAATGCTAAATACCAAAATGAATTACCACTATAATCATAATATTTTAAC
>CAZFLS010000099.1:0-5188 GCA_964518815.1 uncultured Candidatus Peribacteria bacterium | reverse complement strand
CGCATTTTACTCATTTATTTAAAAAATGCAACTTTTTATGTTAACACTACCTAGTTCTTTTTTATTTTTTGATTTAATTAATATTTTTATTTTTTCTAAAATATTCATATCATTATATATTTTAAAAATTAAAATTTATTCTCTAAAAACCATTTATAACTCCTTTTAATTCATTCCTCTAATTCAATCCTATATTTCCATCATAAATTAGAAAGTTTTGAAATATCTTGAAGTTTTCTTGGTGTACCATTTGGTTTTGATATATCCCAAATTATATTTCATTTGTGTCATATTATTTTTTGAACAATAAAAGCTAATTCTTTTATAGTTATATCTTTACCTGTTCAAATATTAAAAAATATTTCACCTGACTTATTTTGTTCTTTTGTTGGATTAAAATTATTCATTAAATATATACAAGCCTCTGCCATATCATCAACATATAAAAATTCTCTCATTGGACTTCAATCTCACCATAAAATTACATCCACATTTCAATTAATTTTTGCTTCATGAAACTTTCGTATCATTGCAGGTAAAACATGACTTGAAGTTAAATCAAAGTTATCATTTGGTCAATATAGATTTGTTGGCATACAAGCAATAAAATTTGTATTATATTGTCGATTATAGCTTTGACACATTTTAATTCATGCTATTTTTGCAATTGCATAAGGTTCATTTGTTTGTTCTAATAATCAAGTAAGCAAATATTCTTCTTTGATAGGTTGAGGACATAATTTTGGATAAATACAATTTGATCATAAAAATAATAATTTCTTTGTTGATGTAAGATAACTTGAGTGAATAACATTATTTTGGATCTGAATATTTGTATAAATAAAATCGGCAGGGTAATTATTGTTTGCAATTATTCCTCAAACTTTTGCTGCAGCAAGAAATATATATTCAGGTTTTTCTTTTTCAAAAAAAACTTTTACTTTTTCGTAATTAAGCAAGTCTAATTCCTGATGAGTTTTATAAATCAAATTTGTATATCAAAATTTTTTAAGTTGCCTTAAAATTGCAGATCAAACCAATCATTTATGTCATGCTATGTATATTTTTGAATTTAGTTCCATAGATTTACTCATATTGATTTAAAATTTCATATCAGTGATTTTTTAATATTTCTTGTTTTTTAAATTTTTCTAAATCTGACTTAACCATTTCACTGCACATCATTTGTGCTGTATATTTAGGAATCCAATTTAATAATTTTTTAGCTTTTGAATTATCTCATAATAGAAAATCAACTTCTGCTGGTCTAAAATATTTAGGATCAACTTCCACTAAGCATTTTCAAGTTTTTGAATCATATCATTTTTCATTTATTCAAGTTCATTTCCATTCTATTTTGATTCACATTTCTTCAAATGACCAATTAACAAAATCTCTTACAGAATAAACTTTTCAAGTTGCTATAACAAAATCATCGGGTTTTTCTTGTTGTAATATTAGCCACATAGCTTCCACATAATCTTTAGCATGTCACCAATCTCTTTTAGCATCAAGATTTCATAAATATACTTTTTTTTGTAATCATAATGATATTTTTGCTACTGCCATAGTAATTTTTCTCGTAACGAAAGTTTCTCATCTTATTGAAGATTCATGATTAAATAATATTCAATTACAAGCAAATATTCAGTAGGATTCTTTATAGTTTCTCGTAATCCACATTGCATAAAGTTTTGCACATCAATATGGGCTTCTTGGATGCATAGGACTACTTTCATTATATCATTTTTTTGGTCTGTTATAGCTGAGTCATCAAAATAATTCAGATGTACTAGCTTGATAAAATTTACAAGTTTTTTCTAATCAGTTTATACGAATTGCTTCAAGTATTCGTAAAGTTCATATAGCATCTGAATTTGCTGTGTATTCTGGTATATCAAAACTAACATGTACATGACTTTGTGCAGCTAGATTATAAATTTCATTTGGTTTTATAATTGAAACCAGTTTAATTAAATTAGCACTATCAGTCAAATCTCAATAATGAAGAAATAATTTTCTATTTGGATTATGAGGATCTTGATATAAATGGTCTATTCTATCTGTATTAAATAAACTACTTCTTCTTTTTATTCAATGAACTTCATATCATTTAGATAAAAGTAATTCTGCTAAATATGCTCAATCTTGACCAGTTATTCATGTTATAAGTGCCCTTTTCATATCCCTGGTTATATAAAATACTTTTTAAATAATATAAACATTTTATTTTTATACAAATTTATTTTTTTAATAGAATACTTTACTATTTATTTTCTCGACGATCCTTGTTGTAGAATATTATTTAATATTGGAATAGTAATAACTTTTCATCAATTTTTTATTATTTTATCATATCAGACTATATTTTCTACTTTATAATCTCATCATTTTATTAAAATATCTGAAAGTATAGTTCTGATAGACTCAATTAGTGTTTCTTCTTGAAATATATAAATATGGTCAATATATATATTTTATACTATCTAATATGTAAGTTCTAAACTTTTCATTGTTTATAGGTCTTCATGGTTTTGTAAACCAATATGGAGATTTGTCTCAATTAAAATATCTCAAAGTTTTTTGGATTGTTTAAATGTTTCTATATGGCCAGGATGGATAATATTATAATATAAATTAGTTCAAACAATTTTATTTCATTTATTTCTCAATTTTTGGCAAATTTATTTAAGATAATCTGGATTTTATGCTCGATTAAAAATAGTTTTTTTAAAACATTGCAGTATAAAATATTAATTATTTTAAGATTTTTTAATTAGGTTCTCTTTATTTTTTATTCCACAAAGACTCTTTAGTTTTTGTGATTATTTGATCGATTGTTCAGTCATTTTTATATTTTTGTAGAAGCTCATTAAATTTAGGTAGAAGAGAAGCAAAAGGTGATTTTTTTGAAATAGTTACATAAAAATTTTCTGAGCTTACATATTTAGGGATAATATCAAATTTTTCAGCAACTTTGTTTGTGTATAAATAATTATCAGCTGAATAAAGAGCATAAATAAAGTAATCAGCTTCACCATTTTCTAGTAGATCAAAAGCTTCTTTAGGTGTTGACACTTCAGTAACTTTTAGTTTTTCTTTGATAAAATTATCAAAATCTTGCCCATAACTATCTCATTTTGTTACAACTAATTTTTTATCCAATAAATCGGTCCATCCACTATAAGATAAGCTTGCTCATTTTTTAACAACTAAAACAATAGGATCAATAGTATAAGGGATTGAATAATCCATATATGTTTCACGTTCAGCAGTTTTATATGCAGCAACCAAAACATCTATAGATCAATTTTTAGCTTTTTCTTGTACTTGATCCCAAGTTCCTTCATATTTTGAAATAGTATTTACTCAAAGTTCAGCAAAAATTTTCTTTACAATTTCTACTCAAACACCATTAATTTGATCATCTTGTTTGTACATAATTGGTGGCCATTCTGGATGTCCAGAAATAACTAAATCTTTACTTTGTTCTTGTGCAACTGGAATATTGCTAGTATTTTTATCTGATACTGGAGTTTCTTTATTACAACTTGTTAAAGAAGTAATTCCTAATAAAATTAAACTAAATATATATAATTTTTTCATAATTTAAAATTTAAAAATAAAGTAAATGGATTTTAGCATTAAGTAATATAAAGTCAAAATATTTTTGATTATTTTTAGTTTTCTTTTGATTTTCTCTCTTTTACTATATGCTCATAACTAAATACTGGTTTTAGTATTTTAAAATATTTATATTTTTGTTTTTAGTCTTATATTAGTTAATAATCGATAGTATTTAATTTTCAAGAAAACCAAAAAACAAATTTGATTGGGTATGAGTTTAACTTTTTTTAGTAAATCAGCTTTATTTTATGAAATAATCAAATTTATTCCGTAGTAATTCAATCAAATTCTTCTTCATTTGCTTCTGCTTCTTCTTTGGTGATACGAACAATACCATCTTTGTGATGTGCTGGTGAATAAATAGTATATAGTTTTAATTCTTCTTCATCTGAAATATTAATTATATTATGTTTAGCACCAGCAGGTACTACTATTGCAGTTCAATCGGTTACTGAATATTGATTTCCATCGATTATGCATTGACCTTGTCATTTTTCAAAACGAAAAAACTGGTCATTATCAGGATGAATTTCCATACCAATTTCTTCTTTTGGTTTTAGACTCATAAGTACTAATTGACTATTTTTACCTGTGTAAAGTACTTTACGAAAATTTTTATTTTCTAAAGTAGTTTCCTCTATATTTAAATTAAAACCTTTCATAAATTTAAAGTTTAAATAATAAAATAGTTGTAAATAAATGGTATTTATAATATTTTAAAAAGCAAGTAAAAAATTTTTGTATGTAGAAAAAAAATTAAAATGTCATAAACATTTTTCTTTACAAAAGCATATTTTTTGTATAATGAAGTTTATTAATTTTTAATTATTGAATTATGTCTGAAAATATCGTTTGTCCAAAATGTTGAACGAAAATTAATCTTGATGAAATACAGGCAAAAAAATATAATGAAGAGCTTTTAAAAAATGAAGAAAAATTAAAGAAAGATTTCGAAAAACGAGAGGAAGAAATTAAAAAAGAAATGTGGACAAAAGCATTAAAAGCTGCTGAAGAAAAAAAAGAACTTGAAACAAAAGATTTACAAGCTCAAATAGAAGAGATGAAAAAAAAGCAAAATGAGTCAATAAAACAAGAACTTGAATTAAGAAAAAAGGCAAGAGAACTTGAGGATAAAGCTAAAAATCAAGAAATAGAAAATCTTAAAAAACTTGATGAGGAAAGAAAAAAACTTGAAGAAAATTTTAAATTGCAACAAAATAAACTTTTGGAAGAAAAAATGATTTTAATTTCTGAAGATTATAAAAAAAGAGAGCAAGAAAAAGATAAACAAATGGAAATTCTTAAAAAATCTCTTGAAGAAGCAAATCGTAAAGCAGGGCAATGATCTCAACAAATTCAATGAGAAATTCAAGAAAATGAGTTAAAAGAAATTTTAACCAAAAATTTTCCTGATGATAAAATCGAAGATGTTCCAACTTGAATAAAATGAGCAGATTTGGTTCAGACTGTTAAAAATAATAGATGACAGGCAGTAGGTATTATTTTATGGGAATCAAAAAATACAAAGGCATGGTCAGATAGTTGGATTGAAAAACTCAAA
>CAZFLS010000098.1:0-5223 GCA_964518815.1 uncultured Candidatus Peribacteria bacterium | reverse complement strand
GAACAATGTCTATTGATTGAATTTTATGAAACGAATTCAAATTATTAAATGAACAAGAAAAAAATATAGTTTTATTAAAGTACGCTTTTAACGTAAATAATTGAGAAATACCTAAAATTAAAGAATGAAAAATTTCATTAGAAGACATATTTAAAACTGTCCAAACTCTTCAAAAAATAGAGAATAGTAATAAAACACCTGATAAAAATAATGAAAACATAAGTACAATTACAAAACTTTTAGAGAAAGCAAATGGAGAAAAAAATAATAGTGAAAAAATGCAGGTATTAAAAGAATGTTTAAAACAATCAGAGAGTATCGTATTAACAAAATGAGAATTAATTGAAGGAATAAACCAAATTGATAAGGTTATTAATAGTTTTATAGGAAATACATTTATTGATACAGAAATTAAAAATGCTTTACCTGAAATAAAAACTTTACTTACAAAAACTGCAATAAAAAATTGATTTACGATAAATACTAAAAAAGACATAGATTTTTTAAAAAAGAATTGATGAAAAGAAGTAGAGGATACTTTGCAAAAAAATGAAAATACAGATAAATTAAATAACGTTGATAATGAACCAAATAAAACTTTAGTTTTAAAAGCAATAGATTGAAAATTAGAATTAAAACCATTAATTACAGATTGAAAATTAAATAATGAATTAAAAGATCTTACGAATATAAATACAGTTTCTATGAAAGATTCTGTTAAACAAGTTATGGAAAAAGTATGATGAAACTTTGCAATATTTGATAAATTTATAAATAATCCAGATATTTTAAAAACACTAGGCGAAATTCCTTTAATTTGATGATTTTTGAAATGAATAATTGATTTTATAATGGCTATTTCAGGTAAAAAACCACTACAAGAAAAAAAGGAAGATATAAAAGAAGATAAAAGAATTAAATTGATATGAGAAATGCTAAAAGACGGAAAAGGATTTGAAATGGTTCAAGATATTAAAGAAGCGAAAGATATTAATTCAATAATAAATCAAAACATTAAAATAGATTCTGATGTTTTTAAAAATCAGCAAAAATATATTCAAGATATACAAGAAATATTAAATGTAAAAGATGATAAAATAAAATTTAAAGAAAACTTACAAAATGCCAAAGAACAAGAGATCCTAAATTATTGAGAAAATACAATAAACGCAGTGAAGAAAATTCAGTGAGAAATTTTTAAAACAGAAAAAAATGAACCTGATACAAAAAAACAAACTTGAATTTTTGATAAAGATACAGCTGAAGCATATAGAAAATATTTGGAAAATCTAAAAACAGGAGCAAAACCAGAGGATAAAAAAGATCAAAAAACAGCAGAAAATCCAGCAGAAGTAAAAAAAGATCCAGAACAAGTAAAAAAGGCTATATGAAATTTTAAAGCTTGAGATGAGGTTACAACTACAAAAAATAATGTTTGGTTAAGAACTTTAGATAAAAATGATTTATATGAATGAGAAAAAGTAATAAAAGGAACTACTCTTATAATAGACGGTTTTGGAGAAGTTGAAACTATGGAAAAAAAGGGTAAAAAATATATAATGGTTCCGGTAAAAAAAGAGGAAAGTGATA
This sequence comes from uncultured Candidatus Peribacteria bacterium, assembly GCA_964518815.1. Classification (GTDB taxonomy): domain Bacteria; phylum Patescibacteriota; class Gracilibacteria; order BD1-5; family UBA2023; genus CAYRGR01. Next base: position 3,633 of record CAZFLS010000098.1, on the reverse strand, counting down.
AAACTTACTATATTATGCAAGATGCATTAAAAAAAGTGGATAGTACAACAAAAAAAAGCTCTTAAGGATTTAAATCTCTGACACATCGTACTCACATAATACCTGTAAATACATTACCACATTTAACGGATTTTGATGTAAGATCTGCAATTGTATTCCAAACACTTGATGGACAAGTTTCATAATCATCAGCTAACCAATATTGAGTACTTTTAAAAGTTGACCAGATTTCAGTATGATTATATAAATTTTTATATATTTCACCAAATTCATCCCAGGTAGGAAGTCTCCAAACAAAACCACCAAAATTCCAATTTTTACAATAAGTATCAGCTTCAAAATCAAATTTCATCTTTTTTGGAGCATCTTCTTGTGCCATTATTTTTTTCTCTTTATCACATGAATATACAATACCGCTAGGGTCTATTTGCCCAATATAGCAGCTTTGTGCTATAATATTTTGATCATTTATTCAGGTAGTGTTATTAGATCAGGAAGATGATTCTAAGTTATTTTTTACCTGTAATCATTTTATAATTTCTTTAATAATTTCTACTTTAGTTTTATTATTTTTATATTTTAATTGAAGTCTTTTTAATGCTTCAATATATTTTAATCTTAAACTTTCTCATTTTAAATTTATACGTTTTTCAAGATTATTCACAAGTATTTTTATTTTTGATTTTTGACTGTCTGAAATAGCAAAAACTCAACAAAAGAAAATTATATTAATTAAAAAAGCTGCTAATATTTTTTTCATAATATTTAATTTATATAATTAAAATAATTTTGTATTTCAGGATTAACCTAAAAAATAATTAATTTTACTACCAATTTTAACTTTTCATAAATCATTTATCTTAATTTCATCATACTCATCTATTTCTGGAGCTCTTAATTCCCTTCTTATAATAACAGATTTCTTATTGTAGTCCATTATATATCATGTTTGTTTTTTTCAAATATCAGCTAATTTTTTCTCTTTATAAATTTTTTTAATGATTTTATCAAGCTCTTTTATTCTCGAAAGAGCTATTTTACTTGAAACTTTATTTTTTAATTTGTTGCTTGCTGCAAGTGGCTCATCATGATACTCAAAAAGCGCAACACTATCAAATTTGTAATTCTTTATAAAATCTTTTAATTTACAAAAATCTTCTTCATTTTCTCATGGAAATCCAATTATAAAAGCTGTCCTAAGATAGTAAATCTTAAAATTATTTTTAATAAAATCTAGCAAACTAAAAATTCATTTTTCATTATAATATCTTCACATTTTTTTGAGAACATTTTCTGAAACATGTTGGAACGGAATATCAAAATAAGGAATAAATTTTTTGAAAGTTTTTAGCTTTTTTAGTAAATCCAAAGTCAAATTATCTGGATACATGTAAAGTAATCTATATTTGAAATTTCATGGAATTTTTTCAAGCTTTTCAAGTAACTCTAGAAGTTTTGGCTTAGAGTATAAATCAGATCAATATCTTGTCGTATCTTGTGCTATGATTATTATTTCTTTGATTCAAGATTTTACCATTACTTTTACTTCATCTAAAATGTCTTCCATTTTTCTAGAGCATTGAGTTCATCTGAGCTTTGGAATTATACAAAAACTACATTTATTATCGCATCATTCTGCAATTTTTAGATATTCATATTTATAAATTTGGTTTAGATAAATTCTTGGCTCATTTCATTTCCAGATAAATGCTTTACTATTTAAATTAGAAGCTTTAAAATTACTGAATCACAGAGATTTTTTAAAGAGTATTTTTTCAACTTTATCATAATCATTAGCCGAAATAATCGCATACAAATTTTTTAAACCTGATAAAAATTTATCATTTTTAACTGGAACATAACAACCAAGTAAAATTATTTTTTTTCCTAATTTATCATAATATTTTATAGTTTCTTCTGCTTCTTGCCTTGAAGTAGACAAAAAACCGCAAGTATTTATGAGAACAAATTCCACTTCCCTATCTTCTGCATCAGAAAAAAAGCGAATATCAAATTTGCCTGATATATCTAAAATTTTTCAAATTATAAACTCTAGATCAACAAAATTCTTGTTACAACCTAGATTTATAGCTGAGAAATAAAATTTCATATTAATTTAATCAATAAATAAAATTATTTTGTATTCTAAGGAATTTTTTATAAAATAAAACTAATTTTTTAAATTTAATAAAAATTTTTTTATGATAAATTCATCTATGCCTTTGTTTTCAGTAGAAAAAAATGAGATGAATATTTTACAAGAAAACTTTTGTAATATCTTTGCTAAAGATAAAAAATATGAAGCAATTATATTATTCAAAAAGATCACTAAAGAATATCAAAACAAAACTCGTAGTTATCATAATCTTGAACATATTGAAAATTTATTAATTTTTTTAAAAAAATATGAAAAAGGGATCAAAGATATAAATGGAATGAGACTTGCTGCTTGGTTACATGATGTTATTTATGACACTAAAGCAAAAGATAATGAACAACAAAGTTCTCAATATGCTAAAAATCATTTAATTGAACTTGGTATTTCAAAACAAATTATAGACCATGTGATAGCTTTAATTTTAGCAACTGAAAAACATGAAATAATTGCAAATGATTCTGATTCAATGATATTTTTGGATTGAGATTTAGTTATTTTAGGTTCAAATGAAAAAGATTATGATAAATATGCTACAAAAATTCGTCAAGAATATTGTTGGATTCCGTATGAACAATATAAAGCTGATAGAAAAAAAATCCTACAAAATTTTTTAAAAAGACCAAAAATATATTTTACAGAAAAGATCTATAAAGAATTTGAATCTCAAGCAAGAAAAAACATGGAAAAAGAGATTTTAATATTATCATAAAAGAAATTAAAAAAGATTTTATTTTAATCTAAAATTTTTTTATCTAATCAAGTTTGTTTTAAAATAGCATTTAATAATCCTTTTCAAATTGGTTTATTATGAACTGGAATTGTAGTTCTTTTCGAAGACATTTTATTTTTCATAGTACAATGACTTCATACCCAAGAATGCTCTTCAAATCAATATTTTTTTAAAATTTCTATAAGATCCTTTCATTTTATTTGAGAATATTTAGGCATGAATAACGTCTTTATTAGAAATATGAAAATTGAAATTTATAAGATCTTTTTGAAGACTTAGAATATATGAAGCAATTGCTTCTTTTAAATTTTTATTAAGATCTTCCAAAGTTTCACCCATAGTAAAACATCCAGGAAGGTTTACTACTTCTCAATAATAGCTTCCATCTTCTTCTTTATATATTTTTATCTCAAAATCTCACAAAAAAGCCATGATTTATTAATTAATTATAATTTAATTCATTTTAATTATATTAAAAATAGAAAAAAGTCAAAATAACTAGGCTCTAAATTTTTTACCGTACATTTTGTAAACAGTATTTCACCCCCAAACCCCCATTTTCTGCAGAAATTTATGAATAGAAAAAGTTTTTTCATTTTATTTGAGAATATTTAGGCATGAATAATGTCTTTACTAGAAATATGAAAATTGAATTTTATAAGATTATTTAGAAAATTTAGAATAAAATTCAAATTTTAGAGACTCTTTTTTTTAATAAAATAAACATGTTTCTACTTTACTTTTG
>CAZFLS010000097.1:0-5226 GCA_964518815.1 uncultured Candidatus Peribacteria bacterium | reverse complement strand
ATTTTATCATAAGACCAGATTATATTTATCTTCATCTTCTGGTCAAGAGCCTTATTTAATCAAATTAATTCAAATCCATATTTAAGAAATAATTTTATCGCTTCAGTTCCATATCATTTTCAAAAATATTTTTTATCAAATATACAAATTCAAATTTCTCAATTTCTTGCTAATTCATTCAATTTTATAAAACCAAGATTACCTATTACTTCTTTTGTTTTATTTATCATAATCATAAAAGTTTTGTCTTTATTTAAAGAGAAAGAATTGTAATAAGCTTCTTCATTTTCTCTATAAGCTGGAGACAGTGCTCTACTGGTAATATTTTTTGCAATTTCATAATCATTCATTCCTTTATACATTAAATCAACATCTTGTTTTTCCGGTACAACTAAAGAAATAACTTTTCATTTTAAATATATTATTCTTTCCATAAAAATAAGTGATTTAATTAATAAAATAACTTTTTTATATTTATAGTTTACAAACAGTTAGTGCATAAGATCAATCTTCACTGAAAAATGTTTTTACTCTTGAAAAATAGGTTTTTATATATGATTCAAAAACTTCTTTAGTGTACTTATTAAAAATCGCAATTATTATTTGATCTCATTCTTTAAAATCTATTTTTTTATCCAAAAAAGAAATAGAAAAATTTCTTTTTATAACATAATACAATTCAAGTCTTGAATTTCTAAATCATACTCCAAATTGTAAATCTTCTTCCTTCATTCAAATTTGTGTAAGAATTTTTACTAAAAAATTATTAACAAAATCATTATTATAAGAATTAAGAATTTCTTCCCAATTTTGATTATTTATTCAGTTTCAAATAATTAATGTGTCATTTTCTTTCATACAACTTTTTATTTTGTATAAAAGTTCATTTGCCTCAAAATTTCATAGAGTGTTTCATAAAAGTAACAGTAGATTATCTTTGTATTCAGTAGATCTAAGTGACGAAGCAATATTTTCAAGATTTTCAAAATCTGAAATATTCCACTGAAATTTAACAACTTCTTTTATTCATATTTTTTCAAATTTTTTAATAGTTTGTTCTACCATATAACTACTAATATCTATAGGACAGTATCTAATGAAATTAATATTGTGAAATTTTTTTATAAATAAAACAGACTTTTTTCAGTCTCAACAACCTAAATCTATAATATTTAATGGTTTATCTTGTATATCTTTTTTAATTTCATCAATATTATTATTTATTAAGTCTATTTCTTTTTGAATTACAGCTTTTTGATAATCTTCAGATTTTTCTAAATCCAAAAAAGCCTGAGCTTGCTCAGGTGTAATGTACCATAATTTTGAATCTGCAATATTAAAAACTCTAGTATTTCATTGTAATTTATAGCCTCTTTTAATAAATTCATTAAATATTAAAACATTTATTTCTGGTTTAATCATGATTACTATGATTATAAGAATAAATTTAATAGTCTATAATTTATCAAAAAAATTTACTAAAAAAATCTCTTATAATCATAACTTTTTAATTCTGCATCTACTTTTCTAATCAAATCTAGTATTACTCAAACAACGATAATGAGTCATGCTCAACTAATAATAAAATCAATTTTTGAACTACCAGAAATATCTATTAATGAATACATATCATTTAATTTAGAAACAATATAAGGAAACACTGCAATAAAAGCAAGAAATCATCATCCATATAAATTTAAATGATTTGATGTAGTTTCTAAATATTCTGCGGTTTCTCTACCTGGCCTAATTCAAGGAATGTATCATCATCTTTTTTGGATATTTTCTGATACTTCTTTGGTATTAAATACAATTGAAACATAAAAGTAAGAAAAACCTAAAACTAAAAGAAAATATATTAATATATATAACCATCAAGGATTATTCATGCTAAAATTATCAATCAAAAATTGTCATATTGTAGCTCATGTTCAGGTAGTTTTTTTAGACAAAATTTGTCAAATTAAAGAAGGAAAAGTTACTAATGAAACGGCAAATATTATAGGAACCATTCATGCTTGATTTATTCTAATTGGAAAATAAGATTTTTCACTTCTTCATGTACGAGTATAAATTAAAGGGATTTTTCTGTATCATTCTGTAAATTTTACTATTACATAGATAACTCATAAAGTTGCAATTACAAGTCAGACTAATAATCAATAGTTTTGAACACTAATATAACTCATAATATGTTGTGGTACTCATGCTAGTACTCAAGCAAATATTATTATTGAAGATCCATTTCAAATTCAAGATTCACTAATTATTTCTCATAACCACATAAGAAATAGTGTTCAAGCTGTAATTATCAACATTGCAGGTAATACAACTCCGAAAAAATTTGAAACATCTATTAATTTAATATTTGAACCAAGTAATGTATTTAGTAAAACTATCATTCCATAACTTTGAGCAAAGGCTAAAGGTAAAGTAAGCCATCTAGTATATTGCTCTATCTTTTTTTGTCATGTTTCTCACTCTTTTTTTAATGCTTCTAATTGTGGAATAATTACGGCAAGAAGCTGAATAATAATTACGGCATTAATATAAGGTGAAAGACCCATTAAAATGATTGAAAAACTTTTAAGTCAACCTCACATAAGTGAACTAAAAAAAGCAAGTCACTGATTTGCTTCTAAAAATCGTTGCATACTTTCTATGGCAGCAAGATTAATTCCTGGCACTGGAACTATAGATAAAAATTCAAATAAAACCACAATAGAGAGAGTAAGAATAATTTTCTTTTTTAAACTTTCTTGTCTCCAGATTCTATTAAAATATTTTAAAATCATATGTAATAAATTTACGAGATAAATCCTATTGATAAAAAATTTTTAATTTCTAATTTTCAATTTTTAATATCAATTTTTAATATCAATTTACGTCTAGTATATGAAAAATATAAAAAAGTAAACTGTAATAATTAAACCTCAAGTTTATTTCTCAGATTTTTTACTTGGTGATTTTGTTTTTTTTACTGTTTTTTCAGTTTTAACTTCTTTTTTTTGAGTCTTTTTTTCTTTTATTTTCTCTTCTTTTTTAATTTCTTCTATTTTTTCGATTTTATCTTCAATTACTGCGTTTTCTTCAACTTTAGTTTCCTTTTTTATTTCAATATGTTTTTTTCAAAAAATTTCTACTTTACCTCAAGCTTTTTCTACTTTTTCTATAGCTTGTTTTGAAGTAGCATCAACTGTTACATTAACTTTACTTTTTATTTCTCAATCTCAAAGAAGTTTAATAAATGCATCTTTCTTTCTTAAAATTCATTCTTTTATTAATAGCTCTTTATTGATTTCTTTGAAACCTTTTAAAGCAAGCTTATCTAAATAAGAAACATTAATAACAAAGTATTCTTTCTTGTTTATTGCAGTAAAACGTTTTTTTGGCATTCTTCTTACAAGAGGAGTTTGTCCTCATTCAAATAGAGGATTAAATTTTGCTCAAGTTCTTGCATTTTGTCCTTTACATCATTTTCATGAAAATGATCATTTTCATGAAGAATCTCATCTTCATTTTCTTTTTGATTTTTTTCTAGAATTTAATGCTGGTTTTAAATTATTTAATGTGAACATTGGTATAAAAAGTTAAATGTTAGAGACAAGACATTGCCTTGTCTGTACTTAGAGACGCATTGCAATACGTCTGTACAAATTTAAAAGTTTAAGGTTAATTTTTATTTCTAAAAATCAAAAACTATTTAAGTTTAGTTTTTTTTCAGGAATCAGATTTAGTAGTTTTAATCTCTTTTTTTACTTCTTTTATTACTGGTTTTTCTTTTTTAATTTCATTAGTTTTTACTGGTTCTTTTTTATTCTCAACTTTTTTCTCTATTAATATCTCTTTTTTTATTTCATCTTCAGGTACTACTGTTTCTTGAGATTTTTTTGAAATTAAAAACTCAGGAATATCAGTCTTAATAAGTGATAATGCTTTTAATGTAGCTCTTGCGTTGGTAATAGGATTTGTAGATCAATATCTTTTTGCTAAAACGTCTTTTATTCATGAAAGAGATAATACCTTTCTAAGTGAAGATCCTGCAATAATTCATGTTCAAGCAGATGCAGGATGAATCATTACGGAAGCTGCTTTAAATTTTGCGCTTATTTTATGAGATATTGTTCAGTTGATGATTTTAATTTTTATTAGATTTTTCTTTGCATCTCTTACAGCTTTTTCAATTGCTACAACCACTTCTCAAGCTTTTCAAATTCCAAGTCATACTGTGCCATTACCATTTCCTATGATTACAGACGCTCTAAATCTAAGTTGTCTTCCTCAAGCTGTTACTCTTGTTACACGATCAATTCTAATTAACTCCTCTTTATATTCTTTAGGAGCCTCTTTAAATCATCATTTATTATTTTGCTGTTCTTTAGTCATATAAAATTATTTTTTTAAAAAATTAAAATTTAAGTCCTTTTGCTTTTGCAGCTTCCGCAAGTGCTTTTATTCTACCGATATACATAAAACCTCATCTATCAAATACACAAGAAGTAATTCATTTATCTATAGCTATTTTTCAAATTTCTTCTCATACTTTAGTAGCTTTTTCAGTTTTTGTTCATTTTTTAATTTTTAAATCTGAGGATGCACATAAGGTATTTCATTTTTCATCATCAATTAATTGAGCATAAATATTAATATTACTTTTATAAACACAAAATCTTGGTCTTGAAGCTGTTCAAAATACTTTTGCTCTTATTTTAGTATGTCTTATTTTTCTTTTTAGAATTTTTTTAAGCATAATTCGGAAATTATATATTATTAAAAATTTAAATTATAAATTTATACTTCTAGCCTTTTTTTGCTCATGTTTTTCACGCTTTTCTTCTAACATATTCTCATACATATCTAATTCATTTTCATTTATATGGTTCTGGTTTTTTAAGTGATCTGATCTTTGCAGCAAAAAGACCAACCTTTTCTTTATTCATTCATTTTATAAAAATAATATTTTTATTACTTGGATCATTTTCAATTGTAATTCATTCTGGAGCAGTAATGTTTACTTTATTTGATAATCAAATAGCAAGAATTATTTTATCTTTTGAGGTAACTTCAAATTTATATCAAACTCACTGAATTTCTAAAGCCTTTTGAAATCAATCTGTTACTCAAATAATCATGTTTGAAATTAAAGTTCTTGTAAGTCACCAAATACTTTTTTGAATTACATCATTCTCATCTTTTATATTAACATTAATTAAATCATTACTTATG
>CAZFLS010000096.1:0-5234 GCA_964518815.1 uncultured Candidatus Peribacteria bacterium | reverse complement strand
ATTTTTATAAAGAATATAAAAACGAAAATAATACTATTATTGAAGAAAAACAATTAAATTACCAAATAATCAATTCTTAGCGAATACAAATAACACGAAAATCATTTGTGGATGTAGAATAATAATTAGTAGCAATATTATCAAAATCCAAAACACAAGCATGGTTAGGAGAATTTGCTATACTAGATGACCAATAATATTGAAATTCTCTATTAAAATAATCTTTTGGCTTTACTCAAGCAACTTTACATATACTAAATATATATTTTCATTCTTCTTCTGATAACATATTTTTTCAAGCTTCTTTTGTTTCTTTTATAGCATCATTCCATATAAAATATTCTTTTCAATTTACACCAAAGTCTTTTGAATCTATTAAAATTTTACATATTTCTAACTCTTCTAAAGGATACTTATCAAGTGAAGTTTTAATTTTATCAAAATTTGGAGATTTTTTGTTATTGTTTTCAGATAATTTAGAAGTTAAAGATTTGATATATTTATTTTTATGGTTTCAGAATAAGTCTTTTAATTCATTGTTTCATAAATTATTTATTGCTTCTAAAAGTTCCTCTTTTGATATCTCTTTTATTTTAGCTATTTTAGATACTCAAGATTCTTCTCAAGTTGGATTTCATATAATTTGATCTATTACTTTTTGTGCCTCTTTTTTTATATTTAATTGTATTGTTAAAGTTCTATTATTTTCCCATGCTTCCTTCATTCATTTATTTGTTAGAAGTTTTGCTGTATATGTAAGTCTAGTTTCTTCAATTTCAGATAATTTTTTAGATGTATATGTTGGAGTATTATTGCTCATAATATATTAAATTAAAAATTAAATTGTGATTTTATACTTTGTACTTGATAAATTTATAACTAGGTACTTTGCACTAAGTGATTGACATCTTAGTGAAAATATTTTTAAGTCAAGTTTTTTTAATTAATTTGTAAAAAACTCAAGTTTGAATAAAATGTGGCAACAATTATATAAATTACTTTAAAAATCTTACTGCCGTTTAATCGAAACCTCGCCAAAAACGGTGATTTCTTAAATCTTAAATCTAATTTTAAAAATGCTAAACCAATTAATCACAAAAATCTTCGGAGATCCAGGAGAGAAAAAAATAAAAAAATATTATACTGAGCTAACTTTAATCAAAAAAATTGAAGAAGGTTTTGTAAATGAGTTTAAAACTGTAGAACAAGTAAAGACAAAAACACAGGAATTTATGAAGAAATTTGAATGATTGAATTATAAAAATGATGATGATTACAAAAAAATTAAATCTATTTTAAACGAAATTAAATTTGAGGCTTTTGCTCTTCATAGAACTGCTTGTAAATTAATTTACGGAAAAGAATTTGATCTATGAGACAAAAAATATACATGGAATATGATTCCTTTTGATGTACAGCTAATTTGAGCTCTTGCTTTAAATGAATGAAATATTGCTGAGATGAAAACATGAGAATGAAAAACTCTAGTTGCCACAATTTCTGCTTATCTTAATGCTTTAGTTTGAATTCCTGTTCATATAGTTACAGTAAATGATTATCTTGCCTGACGTGATTCAAAAGAAATGTGAATAATTTATAATACCTTATGACTTAGTACTTGAGTAATAAATCATACTCAAAATAGTCAACAAAAACAAGAAAATTATATGAAAAATATTGTATATATTACAAATAATGAACTTGGTTTTGATTATCTTCGAGACAATATGGCAATCCGAAAAGAAAGAAAGGTTATTTGACCATTATTTTATGCAATAGTTGACGAGGTAGATTCAATACTTATAGATGAGGCTCGTACACCACTTATAATATCTTCTCCAGATATGGAACCAACAACTAAATATATAAAATTTGCTGCCATGGCAAAAACTCTCAAAGAAAATTTACATTATAAAATTGATGAGAAAGTAAAAACTGCAACTTTAACAGAAGAATGAATCATAGAACTTGAAAAAATATTAGGTGTTGATAATATCTATGTTTCAACTCATTATAATGATATTCATCATATTGAAAATGCTCTTAAAGCTCACACTTCTTACAAAAAAGATATTGATTATTTAGTAAGAAATGATGAAGTTTTGATTATTGATGAACACACTTGAAGAGTACTTTCTGGAAGGAGATATTCTGATTGATTACATCAGGCTATAGAAGCAAAAGAATGAGTAACTATCCAACAAGAATCAAAAACACTTGCTTCAATCACGTTTCAAAATTTATTCAGATTATACAGTAAATTATCTTGAATGACTGGTACTGCAAAAACTGAAGAAGAAGAATTTATTAAAATTTATAATTTAGAAGTGGTTATAGTACCTACAAATATGCCTATGATTAGAGAAGATAAGTCTGATTTACTTTTTAAAAATGAAGTTTGAAAATTTAGTTATCTTGTAAAATTAATTAAAGAATTTTACGAAGTATGACAACCTGTTCTTGTAGGTACAGTTTCTGTAGCTAAATCAGAATATTTAAGTGATTTACTTAAAAAAGAATGAATCCCTCATGAAATTTTAAATGCAAAACAAGACTCAAGAGAAGCTGAAATTATATCAAAAGCCGGTAATTTTCAATCTGTAACTATCGCTACAAATATGGCTTGACGCTGAACTGATATAAAACTAGACGAAAAGGTAAAAGAATTAAAATGAAAAGTTACTGTCTGAATGCAAACATATAATCTTGGTTGACTTATCGTAATTGGTACAGAAAAACATGAAACAAGAAGAATAGACAATCAATTACGTTGAAGATCTGGTAGACAGTGAGATCCTGGTTTGAGCCAATTTTTAGTTTCACCTCAAGATGATATTATGAGGATTTTTGGATGAGATAAATTATTTGGTCTTTTTAATTCTTGAATGTTTGCTACTATTCCTCAAGATGAGCCATTAATAGAAAGCAGCATGTTAACAAAAAGAATAGATAGTGTACAAAAACAAGTTGAATGAAGAAATTTTGATATAAGAAAACATGTTCTTGAATATGATGATGTTTTAAATAACCATAGACTTGCCATATACTGAAGAAGAAATAAAATTTTAGAACAAGATTCTATTCATGAAGAAATAATCTCTATAATCAAAGATCAGATCGAAAAATTTATAGACACTTTAATTATTGATGATGATTTAAAAATTTTAGAAAATAAAGAAGAAATATTGGAAGAAATAAATAAATTTGCTTCAAATAAAGTTTTGGATGTAAATGAATTTGAAAAACTTTGGGATAAAAAAGAATTAAAAGAAATTTTAAGTTCCAAAATTTTTGATAAAATTGAAAAAATTAAAGCAAGTACAAATGAAGAAGAATTTTTTAGTTTTGAAAAAAGATTATATTTACAATCAATTGATGAGCTTTGGATGAGAAATATTGATGATATGAGTCATCTTCGTGAAGAAGTAGCCTTTGAATGATATGCTCAAAAAAATCCTCTTGTAGTTTATCAAGAAAAGGCATATGACAAATTTTTGATCCTAATTGATGAGATTTGATTCAAAGTAGCAAAATGAATTTTTACTGCGAATCCGACTGAACAGATAGAACAAATTGAAGTAAGTGAAAAAGATTTACAATTAATCTTGAATCAGGCATGAATAAGCTGAATAAATAATATTGAAGATTTATGATGACTTGAAAATTTACTTAATGATGCTGTTAAGAAAAATTTTGCCACAACACCTGAAGATAATAAATGAGTTCGTGTTTATAAAGTAGATGAAAATAAAAAAGACTCCACAGATTATTCAAAAGTAGGTAGAAATGATCCTTGCCCTTGCTGAAGTTGAAAAAAATTCAAACAATGTCATGGAAAATAATTTTTAATTTTCAATCTTTAGAAATTAAGAATTTTCTTAAATCTTATTTCTATTTTAATTTTTAACTTTTAAACTTAATCATGAATGAAAATCAGGAAAAATCATTACTTGTTGAAGATATAAAAGAATCATACAATTTTAATGAGGATAATAAACAACCTAATAATTCCTTTGAAGAAAAAGATGATAATGAATTGGATATTTGAATAATAAGTAAATATGATTCAGAACAAAAAATAGCATTAGTAGTTGATATAAAAAATAAAATTAAATTATGAGATATTCTTAAATTAAAAAATCCTAAAGATCAATTTGAATTTAAAGTAGATAAAATTTTAGATAAAAATTTAAAAAATGAAAAAGAAATAGCAACTAAAAAAGATTGATCTGTTTGGATAAATATGCCAAAATATCCTTGAGAAATAGCTTATTTGACAAGAAAAAAATGAAAATTAGAAGAATTAATAGAATTTTTACGGGATTTAATAATAATAATTATAGTTGTAATAATAATAAGAACTTATTTTGTTTCTCCTTTTCAAATAAGTTGAAGTTCAATGGAAAAAAATTATCACGATAAAGAATTTATATTAGTAAACAAATTTTCTTATGCTGAAATTTGAAATTTCAAAATTTGAGATCCTGTTCGTTGAGATGTGGTAATTTTTAGACCACATGCAAGTAATGGAAAAGAATACTATATAAAAAGAGTTGTATGAATACCAAATGATACTATTAAATTTCAAGATTGAGATGTATATATAAAAAGATCCGAGGATTTTAATTTTATAAAATTAGAGGAAAATTACTTGGATCCAATAAACAAATGAAAAACTTTTCTTTCTCCAGATATAAAAGAAGATACATTTACAGTGTCAAATTGAGAATATTTTTTAATGTGAGATAATAGAAATAATTCCTCAGACTCTAGATCCTGTTTTTTATTATGCTCTATGCCTTGATCAAGTCATTTTATTAAAAGAAATGATATTATAGGAACTGTATTATTAGATTTTTGATATTTTAATATTTTTGAAATCAAAAATTGAGAAATAAAATTATGACAATTAAAATGGATTCATCCTGCTCGACTATTAGACACACCAAAAACTTGGGAATATAAAGAATTAAAATAGACTTAAATTATAGATCAGAAAATGTATGATAAAAAAAGTTCCAAAAAAATTTGACTTAATCTTGACTTTTTATATTATGTTCGCACTTTAAATTTAACTAATTTAAAAAATATATAAAATCCGTTATTTTATGGATTTTATAACTTTATAAACTTTATAAAACTAAAAACTATGGACTCTCAATTAATAAATATGATTCAAAAAGATTTCATAAAATCTGATACTCCAGAAATCAAAACATGAATGGAAGTAGAAG
>CAZFLS010000095.1:0-5308 GCA_964518815.1 uncultured Candidatus Peribacteria bacterium | reverse complement strand
TTTATAATGCTTAATAAGTTTTTTAAATTTTAACAATCTTCTGGTCTAGAGCCTAAATAAAATTAAGCTATGAGTTAAAAGTTTTAATGAAAGAGCATTAAAATGTTATATTGATTGTGGTTTTAAAGAAGTTTGAAGACTAAAAGATGAAGATTATTTAATGTGAGAATATAATGATTTAATTTTAATGGAAATTATGAAATGCGAATATAAAAAATAATAAAATTGATTTTTTCGAGCTTTTTGATAAGATAATCAAAATATTAAAAAGCAATTGAGTGGCAATCAACCACAAGCTGAGAGAAGAACATTAGTTTCTACTAATCATTAGAACTCTCCGAAGAACAAACTTCGTCAAAAAAGTAAAATAAAGTACTCGCTTTAGGTGGTACCTCTTGGAAGAGCTGAGAACTGAGAGTTAAGAATTAAGGAATAAAAAATAAGTCCTTGGTTCTCAGTTCTTAATTCTCAGTTCTTACAGGCCGAAAGCACATTTTAGTTATAAATGGGCTTTTTTATTTGAAAAAGAAAAATAAAATATGAAGTTATTTAGAGAATTATTATATTTTATTATAGCTTTCTTTAAACAGAGAGCTTTGTGATTTATTATTATTTTTATAATTTTCTGATTAATTATTTATATTAAAAATTGATTAACTTTAAGTGCATTTATAAACCTATGAATAGTATTTTTAATTTTAATAGTTTGAGTATTTGTTTTATACTTAAATAAAGCAATTTATGAGTTTTGTAGAGATAAGAGCGCAAATTGAGAGGTAGATTGAGATAATGTTTTAGATAGAGCTGATGATTTTAATAAAGAATTTTGTAATGTTATACATGGGATTCGATATAAGAAAAATAGATGAATAATATTCTTTTTTATTATAATAGCTTTGTTTTACTGTATTTCTAGGTAATATAAAAAAATAAATTAATTTAAAAACTATGAAAAAACAACAAAAAAATTATGCGTTTATAGATGCTCAAAATTTATATTTTTCTATCAAAAAACAATGATGGGAATTAGACTATAATAGATTTTTTATTTATTTGAGAGATAAATTTTGAGTAAAAAAAGTTTTTATGTGTATTTGATATTTGCCATGAAATGAAAATCTTTATAAAAAACTACAAGAAATTTGATACATACTTGTTTTGAAACCAACATTGGAATTAAAATCCTGAGTAATAAAATGAAATGTTGATGCAGAACTTGTTTTATATACTATGATTGAGTATGGTAATTTTGAAAAAGCTGTAATTATAAGTTGAGATTGAGATTTTCATTGTCTTGTTGAATATCTAGAAAAAAAGGGTAAATTAGAAAGAGTTATTATTCCAAATCAAAAAAAATATTCTTCTTTGTTAAAAAAATTTAATAAATACTTGTTTTTTTTAAGCGTAAAAAGTTTGAGAAATAAAATTTGAAAGCAGAAAATTCGGAAACAAAAAAAGAAGGTTAAGTCTTAAAGTACGAAAACTTTAAGCATTCCCCTTCGTCGTGATATTTATATCATATGAAAAATTTATAAAAAATCAAATTTAATTTTACTTTTTAATTTAAAATATTATGGCTTATCCACAAGTAAACCCAAAACAATCTTTTCCAGAATTGGAAGAAAAAATACTTAAGTTTTGGAAAGAAAATAAAGTTTTTGAAAAATCTATAGAATCAAGATCTGAATCTAATCCCTATAGATTTTACGATGGTCCACCTTTTATTACAGGTACTCCACATTATTGATCTTTATTACCAAGTGTTTGTAAAGATGTGGTTCCAAGGTACTGGACAATGAAATGAAAAAAAGTAGAAAGAGTATGGTGATGGGATTGCCATGGTATTCCTATTGAGAACGCTGTACAAAAAATTCTTTGAATAGAATCAAATAAAGATATTGAGAAAATTTGAATGGAAAAATTTACAGAAGAATGTTATAAATATACTAGAAATACTTCAGCTGAATGGGAATGGTATATAGATCATATTGGTAGATGGGTAGATTTCAAAAACTCATATAAAACAATGGATCAAGATTATATGGAGTCAACTATATGGGTTTTTAAGCAACTTTGGGATAAATGACTAGTTTATAAATGAAAAAGAGTTTCTCTTTACAGTACTAAACTTAGCACTCCAATATCAAATTTTGAAGTTGCAATGGATGATTCTTATGAAGAAGTAAATGATCTTGCAATTACTGTAGTTTTTGATTTATCAGAAAATTGACAAGAATGGAAAAACACGAACATATTAGCATGGACGACAACTCCATGGACAATTCCTGTTAATATTTGATTAGCAATAAACAAAAATTTAATTTATTCTAAAATAAAACATGCTTGATTTTATTTTATAGTTGCCAAACCTAGAATAGAAACAGTCTTTAAATGAAGAGAATATGAAGTAGTAGAAGATATTTCTTGAGAAAAATTATTATGATTAAGTTATATTCCACCATTTTCTTTTTATAAAGGTAAAATTGATCCAGAAAGAAATTTCCGTATTTATCATGCCGATTTTATAACTAATGAAGATGGTACTGGTATAGCTCATCAATCTCCAGAATTTGGTGATGTAGATTTTCAACTTGCAAAAGAAACTTGAATGCATATTACTAATGCTTTAGATGATGAATGAAAATATACTGCAGAAATTTCTGATTTTAAATGAATATATTGTAAAGATGCTAACTCTGTTATTATAGAAAAATTAAAAGAAATGGATAAACTATTTGCGAAAGAAAGTATTACTCATAGAGTTGCAATTTGTCCTAGAACAGGTATTCCACTTATTTATAAGGTTCAAGATTCATGGTTTTTGAACATTCAAGATATGAAAAAAGATTTATTGAATAATAATGAACATATATATTGGTTTCCTGCTCATTTAAAACATTGAAGATTTGCAAAAAATATAGAAGCTGCTCCAGATTGGTGTCTTTCTAGGACTCGTTATTGGGCAACTCCAATGCCTGTTTGGATTTGATATGATGAAAATTGAATACAAAAAGACATGAAAATTTTTGGTTCAAAAGATGAAATTGAAAAGACTTCAGGAATGAAAATAAAAGATTTTCATAGACCTTATATAGATGAGATTACTTGGAAAGAAAACGGATTAACTTATAAAAGAGTTTCGGAAGTACTTGATGGTTGGCTTGATTCTTCTTCTATGCCTTATGCTCAAGTACATTATCCTTTTGAAAATAAAGAAAAATTTGAAAAAAGTTTTCCTGCTGATTTTATAGTGGAATATGTTGGTCAAGTTAGAGCATGGTTTTATGTAATGCATGTTATTTCTACAGCACTTTTTAATAAACCTTCATTTAAAAATGTAATTACTACAGGTGTAATTTATTGATCAGATGGTCGTAAAATGAGTAAGAGTTATAAAAATTATCCAGATCCAAAAGGTACTTTACAAAAATTTTGATGAGATGCTATGAGATTTTATATGATCAATAGTCCATTACTTAGTGGGTGAGATGTTGCAATAAGTGAGGATTGAATTAATGAATCTGTAAAAAAGATCCTTTTACCTTTTTGGAACACCTACTCATTTTTTACAACCTACGCAAATATAGATAATTTTAAGCCAGAAGAATGAAATATTTATTTTGTAAGACACTGAGAAAGTGAATTAAATAAAAGTAGAAGACTTTCTGATTGACATAAAATTGATGATAAATTGAGTGAGGAATGAGAAAAACAAGCAAAAATTTTAGCGGAGAAAATAAAAAATAATTGATTAAAGTTTGATGTTATTATTACGTCTCCTTTATTAAGAACAAAACAAACTGCTGAAATAATAAAAAATAATCTTCCATATGAAGTAGAAATTATTGAAGATGAGAGTTTCATAGAGCATAAAAATGGTATTTTTTCTTGAAAAACAGAAGAAGAAATTATGGATTATCATATAAAAAGTGGTTGAAAAAAGGGTGAAAATTTATGAAGAATTATAAAAACTAATGCTTTGGAAATTATTAAAGATTTTGAAGAAAGAGCACATTCTTGATATAAAATTTTACAAGAAAAATATAAATGAAAAAATATTCTTCTGGTTTCTCATTGATGAGTTTTTAGAGCTTTAAACAAATATATTCATGATTTACATGAAGAAAAAGCTTATTATATAATGCCATCTATTAAAAATGCAGAATTAATAAAATTACCAAATTATCAAATTGAAAATTTATTGGACAAATGGATATTATCCCAATTGAATCTCTTAATAGAAAATGTATCTTGAGCTTTTGAAAGCTATGATTTACAATCTGTTACAAAATCTATATTTGATTTTATGGATAATCTTACCAATTGGTATATAAGAAGATCAAGACGTAGATTTTGGAAATCAGAAAATGATAGTGATAAAATACAAGCATATAATACTTTATATAATGTTTTAATAGAATTATGTAAAATTACAGCTCCAATTATACCATTTATAAGTGAAGAAATTTATAAGAATTTGACAGGTAAGGAATCAGTGCATTTAGAATTTTATCCTGAAGCTAAAAAATCTTTTGTATTTAATAATTTGAGTAAATCAATGGAAAGGACTCAACAAATTATTAATCTCGGCTTAGCACTAAGAGCAAATAAAAAAATAAGAGTACGTCAACCACTTGCGTCAGTTACAATTTGAGAAGAACTGGATTCATACTATAAAGATATCTTAAAAGAAGAATTAAATGTAAAAGAAGTCATTATCTTAAAAGATTTATCACTTTTAGCGAAGAAGATATGTAAACCAAATGCAAGATTAATTTGACCTAGATTCGGCTCAAATGTGCAACAAATAATTAAAGATGCAAAAGAATGAAATTTTGAAGAAAAAGATGATTGAAAAATTTTGGTTTGATGATATGAGTTAAATTCTACAGAATATGAGATAGCATATGAGCCAGTAGACACTAATCTTGATATACAAGCGTGATTTGGTACAGTAATAGCAATGGATACAAATATTACAGAAGAGTTGAAAATAGAATGATTTGCAAGAGATATAGTTCGTATTATTCAAGATGCCAGAAAAGAAGTGAATTATAGTGTTGAAGATAGAATAAAAATTTATATTTCTTGAGATAATATCCGAAATATTTTACAATTACAAAAAGATTATATAGAGCAAGAAACTTTATCAAAAATAGTTGATAAAATAGAGGAATGAGATATACAAAAAGAAGAAGAAATTGATGAATTAAAAATTAAAATAGTACTTGAAAAATAAAGAGAGTTTTTATTAATTTCGACTTAATGGACAAAAATGGGTAGGTATTTTAACTAATATGTGTTATAA
>CAZFLS010000094.1:0-5375 GCA_964518815.1 uncultured Candidatus Peribacteria bacterium | reverse complement strand
CATTAAATGAATGAGCTATTTTACCATGGAATCAAAGTAGATATTATATTCAAATACTTGAGGCGGTATGTAAAAAATATAAAATTGATATGAATAAAAAATATTTAAATTTAGCAAGTAAGGAAAAAGAAATAATTTTATATTGAATGCCAGACACTTTTGATATTTCTTATATTTTTGAAGATTGACAAAGTAAAATATTAAAAACAAAATATGAGTGAGTTATACCAAATTTGGATAGAAAATATAGAGAAACAGAATCTCAAAATGAAATGTATTTTAAAAAAATTTCTCAATATACTTCTCACATTAAATGTGATATATGTAATTGATATCGTTTAAAAAAAGAATATCTTAATATTTTTATTTGAGATAAAAATATAGGAGAATTATCAAATTTTAGTGTAGAAAAATCATTAGATTTTTTTAATAATTTAAAATTATATTGAGGACAGAAAGAAATAGCAAAAAATATCTTAAAAAATATTATAGAAAGGTTACAATTTTTGAATTGAGTATGAATAGGTTATATAACAATATCTCGTAAAGCAAATACTTTATCATGATGAGAATCTCAAAGAATAAGACTTGCTACACAAATATGAACAAGATTAGAATGAATTATTTATGTTTTAGATGAACCATCTATTTGATTACATCCAAGAGATAATAATATGCTTATTTCTAATTTAAAAAAACTTTCTGAAATATGAAATACTGTAATTGTAGTTGAGCATGATGAAGATATTATGAAAAATTCAGATTATATTATAGATATTTGACCACAAGCATGAATTCATGGTTGAAAGGTTGTATTTGAATGAAGTTTTAAAGAAATTGTAAAAGATTCTAAAACAGAAACATGAAAATATTTATCTAATAAAGAAGTTGTTAAATTACAAAAAAAACAACGAAAAGTAAATTCTTATATTGAAATAATATGAGCAAAAGAAAATAATTTAAAAAATGTTTCAGTAAAAATTCCTTTATGAGTTTTTAATGTTATTTCTTGAGTTAGTTGATCTGGTAAATCTAGTTTAATTATAGATACCCTTTCAAATTATTTACTAAATTATTTTAATAAATCATCTCATTTAGTTTGAAAGGTAAGCCAAATTCTATGAGCAGAAAATTTGGATAAAGTAATTATTGTTGATCAATCCCCGATAGGCAAAACTCCACACTCAAACATTGCTACATATACAGGAGTTTTTACCTATATTCGTGAAGTTTTTGCATTAAGTTTAGAAGCACAAAAAAGATGATATCTTTTATGAAGATTTAGTTTTAATACAAAATGATGAAGATGTGAAATTTGTGAATGAAGCTGAGTAAAAAAAATAGAAATGCATTTTTTACCAGATGTTTACATTGAGTGTGAAAATTGTAAATGATCCCGTTTTAACAATGAAACATTAGAAATAAAATATAAATGAAAAAATATAGCGGAAGTTTTGAATATGAGTATAGAAGAATCTTTAGATTTTTTTAGAGCTTATCCAAAAATAAATAAAATTTTGGAAGTTTTAAATAATGTTTGACTTGGTTATATAAAACTTGGTCAATCAGCACCTACTTTATCATGATGAGAATCTCAAAGAATTAAGTTAGCTACAGAACTTGCAAAAAAATCTACAACAAAAACAATTTATATCTTAGATGAGCCAACAACATGACTTCATTTTAGTGATATTCAAAAATTATTAAATATATTAGATTCACTTGTGAATAAAGGAAATACAATTATTGTAATAGAACATAACCTTTGAATTATAGCAAACGCAGATTATATTATTGATATTTGACCAGAATGATGAGATAAATGATGAGAAATTATTTTTTTTTGAAAAACAAACGATATTTTAAAAGAAAAAAAATCTTATACATGACAAGCTTTGAAAGAATATTTAAAAAGTAAAAAGGAGAGTTAAAATAAGAACAATTTTATATTGTAAATCAATTTTTTATCTATTATTTTTTAGTAAGTTTCATTCTTATAATTAATTTTAAAAGATTTCTTGAAAAGAAATATTTTTTTTATATACTGCAGTTTAGTTTTTAGTTTTTGGTTTTTGGTTTTTAAAATTTTTTTGGTTTTTAAAGTCCAAAAAAGATGCTAGACTGTTTCTATATTTTTAATTTTTTTATCTAAATTATAGTCAGTTTGTTTGAGTATACCTAAAACTTTACACCTAAAACTTATTTTGTATATTTTATATTTTAATTCTTTTATTGATTATGAAATGACTTTGATTTAGGCTTGCTTTAATATTTGTAATTTTTATCATCACATTTTATATTATTTTCCCTTGGTGAAAATTTAATATAAATTTACCTTACGAAAGCCCTTCTTACAAACTTTGACTTGATTTAAATGGTTGAGTTGAGCTTGATTATAGAATTGATCTTGATGAGGCAAAGAAAAAATGATGAGTTTATAATGAAAATAATATAATTGATTGATTAAAATCTATTGTAGAAAAAAGAGTAAATTCTCTTTGAACAGCAGAACCCACCATTATGACAGCTAATTATGGTAAAGAAGCTCATATTATAGTACAAATTCCTACTTCTAATTTTGAGTGAAAAAATTTGACTACTGAAGAAATTACACAAAAAAATGAAGAATATATAAAAAAAGCAAAAGATACTATAGGTAAAATAGTTAGATTGGAATTTAAAGAAAAGAAAGTAGAAATTACAGATCAAGATAAAAAAGACAGAAAAGATATAGTTAATAAAGTTTTAAAAGATATTAAGTCAAAAGAATATGAATTTGAAACCGTAGCAAATAAATATAAAGATCAATATGAAAATGTGGAGTATTTATATTGAACATGATCAAAAACTGAACTTCCAGCTGAAGCTACTTTTACTTGAATGGAAAATATAACAACACCTTTTATCTCTGAAATATTAAATACAAAAAAACCTTCTTCTTATAATATTTGAGAAGATAATAAAATACAGGAAGTAACTTGAGATACATGATTTTCTATAATTAAAATTAATAGTATTACTGAGCAAGAAAGAGAAAAAGAGGTTAAATCTTGATCATGAGAAAATACAACTACTACAAAAGAAAAATATAAAGAAAAGATTTATGACTATCAAGTAATTTTTGTTAATGAAAAACCTTCTGAATGGACTTCAGCAAAAACTCAAGACTGAAAAGTGTTAGATGAAAAATATCTTACTAGAGCTTCTGTAAGTATGTCTCAATGAAATTTTATGCCCCAAGTAGATTTAACATTTAATGATGAATGAGCTAAAATCTTTAAAGAACTTACATCTAGGCTTATACAAAAACAACTTGCAATATTTGTATGATGACAATTAATTACTGCCCCAACAGTTCAAAGTGTAATACCAGATGGTAAAGCTATGATTACTGGTAATTATACCGCAGATAGCGCAAAAAAATTAGCCAATGATATAAATACCTGAATAGTTCCTGCTCCGATTTATCTTACTAGTGAAAAAACTATAGATGCAAAGATTTGATGAAATTCATTAGATATTATAATTTTTGCTTGAATAATCTGATTTATGTTAATTTTATTCTTTTTAATATCTATTTATAGAATATCTGGTCTTCTTGCTGGTATTGCTTTGTTAGCATATATAATGATGGTTCTTACAATTATAAAAATAAGCTGAATAGTTCTTACTCTTGCATCAATTGCATGATTGGTTTTATCCATATGACTTGCGATAGATGCAAATATTCTTATTTTTGAACGTACAAAAGAAGAATTAAAACAAAAAAATGAAATTTTAAGATCTTTAAATATAGGCTTTGAAAAATCTTGGACTGCAATTTGGGATAGTCATGTAACTTCATTTGTCAGTGCTGTAATATTATTTATTTTTGGTACAAATATGATAAAGGGGTTTTGAGTAATTTTGTGAATTTGAATTATTGTTTCTCTCTTTTCTGCAATGTGGATTTCTCGAATTTTAATAATAGCAATTGCTCCAAAGTTTACAAATAAACTTAAAGTATTTATTTGATTAAAAGAAGATAAATAAGCTATTTATATCTGGACTTATTAATACATTATAATATTCTCAATTTTTTCAAACATTATTTTTTGAGAATAATTTTCTTCTACTGTTTTTCTTCAATTTTCTCAAAATTCTTTTCTTTTTTTTGTATTATTAAGTAATTTTTCTGTTAATAAAATAAATTCTTCTTCATTTTTCGCTAAAAATCAATTTTTATTATGAGTTATAATTTCCTTTCATCATCAAATATTAAGAGATATTACAGGTTTTTTCATTGCTAAAGCTTCTAATATAGTTATTCAAAAAGCATCTATCAAGCTTGTAAACAAAAAAATACTACATTTTTGATAATATTTTTTCACTTCATTTTGTGATATTTCTCACAAAAAAACTACTCCTGATATATTTTTTGATAAACTTTGTAAATATTTTTTTTCTTCTCAATCTCATGCAATATAAAGTTTTAGTTTTGGATATTTCTTTTTTAAAATCTCAAAAGTCTTTATAGCTAATTCTATATTTTTTCATTTTACAAGTCTTGAATTTATAAACAGAGACCGCTCTTCTTTTATAACTTTTGTGTTTTTGAAAAAATCTAAATCAATGCTAGGATAAATTAATTCTGATTTTCTAGAATAATATTTTTTCACTTCATTTTGAATAAATTTTGAATTTGAAATTATTACATCAATAAATGGTATTATATAATATTTTTCAAGAAATTTTTTAAAATTAGTAAAAATACTTTTGTTTTGTATTATATAGTAAACAGGAATATTTTGACAAAACCATATTACTTTTATTTTTTTATTAAACATTTTTGCAATTCAGGCAGCAAAATGCATTGGAGTATTTCAGGCTAAAATAACATTATATTTTCTTAAAATAAAAGATAATTTTATAATTCAAAAAATTTTTTTAATTCACGTATAATTCAAATTTATAATATTTAAAGATTTATTCAATTCTGGAAAACAATTTTTTTTATCTAAATTAAAAGTAAAAAAATCAACTTTATTTTTTAGATAATTTCATATTTGAAGTAATAGCTTAACTGCACCTCATTTTACTGTTATGTGAGGATGTAATATTGCTATTTTTGAAATATTTTTTTCTTCCATTTTGAAATAATTAATAAGTTTACTTTCTTATTTTAAAGAAAACATAAAAAATATGAAATAATTTTATTTATTATTTTATGAAAGTATTATTAATAGCTATTTTTATGAGTCAATTATTAGATATTAGAATTTTTTACAACATATTCATTATAATTACTAATTTCTAATTTTTAATTTCTAATAAAATTTCAAATGTTTTAATTCTAAATGCTAAAATAAATTACTACGACAATACAGTATTTTAAC
>CAZFLS010000093.1:0-5385 GCA_964518815.1 uncultured Candidatus Peribacteria bacterium | reverse complement strand
TTATTTATCAACAAAAGATGCTCAAAAAAAGTATATGAAATCATTTGCTTTTTATTTACCTGCCTTAAAAGAACTTGAAGAAGAAAGATTAGATGAAAATATGGATAGTAATTATGAAAGAGTAAAATATAAAAGTTTTTTAACTGATTGAGTAGAATTGCAAAGTTTTGATAAAGGTTTAAAAAATGAATATGATTATTACTTTTATAATCATTTAAATGATTTTGATACTCAAGAAAAAAAGAATATTTTAAATAATGCAATAAAATTTATAGATTGTAATAAAAATCATCTTATTAATAATAGTTCTTTTGAGGAAGAGTGTAAATAAAAAAATATCAATTACTAATTTGTTAAAAATGTATACTATTTATCATTGCAAATGCAATAAAATGAAATAAAATTATAATCTTCAGTTACTATTCCATTTTTTGCTTTTAAACTATTATGTATTTTTTTGCATTTATTAAGAAAATATGTTAAGATGACAAAAAGTTCAATTATAAATAATATGTAATGTGCACTATATGCTTACTCTAAAAAAAAGAAATTTTCTGGTATCAATTTTTTTACTCATTATTTCGATATTTTTTTATTTTAGTTTGAATGCTGAAACTTTTACTAATATAGAAAAGGATGATGATACTGTAATAAACTATTGTGCCACTTCTGAAGAATGTAATATAAAGAAAGGTGTAGATATAGTAAAAGAAGGTATAAGTGATATAGAAAAAGATAAAAAATTTTCTCAATATATACAAGATATAGTTGCTTATGCTATTACATTTGTAGCTATTTTGTGAGTAATATTTATTATATATGCTTGATTTACAATAATAATAAATTCTGGCGGTGATGAAACAAAAATTAAAAAAGCAAAAACTATAATATTATATGTAGCAATATGAATTGTAACTATGTTTTTGGCATATTCAATAGTTAATTTGATATTAAAAGTAATTAATACATGACAAGCTTTTAGGTTACCAACGCTTATAGAATCAGTATATGCAGAAACATGAAATAATAAAAATACTTTTAATGAATACAAAAATAATATAGAAATTTTAACTTCTCAACTTGAAAGAGATTATAAAATTAATTGAGAAATGAGTCTTGATACCTTGCAAGAACTGCAAGATCAAGTCACTGCATCAATAAATACTTTTCCTGATAATAGTGATTTTATATTCAATAATAATTTGGCTCAAAATCTTTTAATTTCTATTGAGATAGTAAAAAAAAAATTAGATTCTGATAACGCTATTACGGAATTAGCAAAAAATTTAAAAAGCTTCATTGATAAAATTAAAATACCAAAAATTTCAGCAAAAATTATAGCAAGTCCGAGTTCATGAAATGCTCCTTTAACTGCAAGCTTAAGAGCTGTTGAAGTTATTGATACTTCATGAGTTGTAATTCCAAAACAAAATTATATTTGGTGGATAAAAAATTCAAATGGTACCAAAAATGTTATAGCTACTTGACCTTCTACATCATATACTTTCAAAGAAGAAAGAACTTACATTGTAAATCTTGATATTATATCAGCAAGTAAAAATCAAAAATGAAAAACTGATGTTCTACCTTATAACTGAAATGTAAAAATTAATGTAGAAGCAACTGTTGGTTCTATAATTCTTTATATAGATTGAAACAATGTTTCTGATGTTGATAGATTTAAAATTACTCCAACCAGATGAAAAAAATGAGTAATATTAGATGCTACAGCATCACAAGCTGCATGATGATCAAGATTTTTAAGAACTTCATGGGATTTTTGAAACAACAATGCAACAGCTTATAGTTATGGTCCAAGAATAGAAAAACAATATTATTCAGTTGAGTGATTTTATAAAATAAGATTATTATTAACAACAAATGAAGATAAAAAAATAGTTAAAGATATTGAGCTTGAAGTAAGAGATCCTATTGCTTCAATTAAATTTAACAAAAGCCAATGATATGTTTGAGAAGATTTTAAATTTAATGTAAATACAACTTATACTTCACTAAATACAAGCTATGAATGGAAAATAGTTAGTTTATCGAATAATCAAATAGTTTATACTTCATCAGATGCAAATATTTCATATAAATTTAAGACAACATGAGATTTTCAAGTAAGATTAAAATCTTATACTCCAAACTGAAGAGAAGATATAGATACTGTAAATGTAAAAATAGAAACAAGAGATCCTATTGCTAATTTTAGTTTTAAAGTAACTAATAATGAAACTCCAAATATAATATCACTTGATGCTACAACTAGTTATGATATTGATACTTTTGATAGCTCAAAATTAAAATTTAAATGGATAATAGACTGACAAGAAGTAAATCTTGATAGCCCAAATAGACAATGAAGTCTTTGAAAATATACATTTAATACACTATGAGTTCATAGAATAAATCTTGAAGTAACTAATCAAGATTGAAAAGCTTCAACCGTAAAAAAAGATATAGATATAAATTCACTCCTATCAGTAAAATTGAAATTTTCTCCAAAAATAGTTCAAATATGAAACATGGTGAATATTTTTGCAGAATCAAAAGAAGCTGTTACATTCGAATGGAATTTTTGAGACTGAAATACAGATATTACCAATAACTGAAGAGTATCACATTCATACAAAAAATCTTGAACTTATAATGTAAAATTGACCGTAAGATGAAATAATTCTTGAGATTCAAACAGTATTACAAGAAAAGTATATGTCAAAAGTTGAAATTCTCCTTTTGCATTAATAACAGTACAAAAAGATAGAGAAGAGCTAATTGCTAGTCAAGATAATACTTGTGGATGAAAAGAGGCTTTTTTGATAGATAGAGCTTCGGCAGTAACATTCTCTTCTTCAGAAAGTATAAATATAAATGGTAGTAGTTCTTGATTATCTTATTTCTGGAAATATTTAAATAAAAATTCTTCTAAAAAAAATTTAACATATAAGTTTGATGAATTATGATGTTTTCCGGTTAGTCTTACAGTAAAAAGTCAAAGCAATTGATCTACAAGTACATATAATACTTACGTAAAAGTAGAAAATATTCCTCCAAAAATTTCTTGACTTACAATAACTTCAGATAACTTGCAATCAGATCCTGTAATAGTAAAAGTATCAGCAAATAATCCTGTAGATAAAGATTGAGTCATAATTTCATATTTATGGTATTATTATACTGATTTTGATCCAGAACCTCAGGATTACAGAATTACAAAAACTTCTTTAACTACTTTTGTTTTACCAAAAATTACTTGAAAATATTATTTTGTTTTAGTCGCAGAAGATTCAAATTGAGCAAAAATAAATACAGATGAAGATTTGGATAATAAATACTCCATTTCTCTACTTACTGATAATATTAATACACCTATAATAAAAAAATTAACTTTAGACAAAACTGCAATTGCTATATGAGATGAAATAAATTTTCAAGTTGGAGTAAGTGATATAATATGAAGAGATATAAGTTCAAAATGTGAATATAAATGGGATTTTAATGGTGATTGATTTTATGAACAAACTACAAATTCACCAAGAATGACTTATAAATATTCAACACCTTGAGATTTTACTTTTAAAGTAAAAGTATCATACAAATGAATATCAAACACTAGATATCAGAAAATTTTAGTACAAAATGTTTTGAGACCAAACTTTGAATATTTTGCAGTAGGAAGTAAATTAATTATTTTTAATACCACACAATGACTTTACAATAGTGTAAATTGGAGTTTGTGAGATACTATATCCTCATCAAATCCAAACTATTTTGTATATGATTTTGGAGAAAATAAATTTCCCGAATTTATTAAATTAAAAGTATCTGACAATCAAACAACAAAAGAAGCTGAGTTATGAGTCAAAAAAGATATAATTAATAAATTAAGATTAAGTAGAAAAAAGGAGAAACTTATTTATTTTACTTATCCAAATATAAACAAGGCTAATAATTCAGAAGAAATTCATTTGACAAATTCTGCTGATAAATTATTTATATATCTTGGTGAATCAAAATGATCTATAACAAAATATTGTATAGATGCGGATATTAATACAGATACAGATTTAAATTGAACTACAAGCGACGATTGTGATAATAAATGAACAGAATCTTACTCAATTTGAGCACCCTTTTTAGTTCAGGATCTTAATAATAGAGTAAGAGAGAGAACTATACGTTTATCAATTTATGAATGAACAAAAGTTACAGAGTATAAGGATATAAAAATCTTTCTTGATTATATTTCTAATAACACAGAAATAATTCTAAAAGAAAATAAAGACATTTCTGCTACAGATAAAATAAAAATTGAAGAATTAAAAAATCTTATAAAACAAACTCCAGAAAAAGAAAGATTAAAAATGATGGAATATTTTTCACAATTACAAGAAAATTGGCTAGATGATAGAGAAAAAACAAAAATTATTATTGATTTTGAAACATACGTAAATTCATCTTTCATAGAACAAAAAATTAAAGATCAGCTTTATAATTTATTAGAAGGTTTTTTAGTATCTCAAGGTGAAACAAAAAACGAAATAACTTTGGCAACAAATATTTTAAAAAAATTAATTCCAACAACAAATCCATCATATTTGGAAATAGTTTGAACAAAAGAAAATCCAGGAAAAATTGATGAAATTTTATCTCACCCAACAAATACTCAATTAAATAAAGAACTTGCAAAATTTATTCTAGAAGCTGTCAAAAATGATAGTAATATAAGTAATAAAGATAAAATATTAATTAAATCACAATTAGAAGTAATTATTTATGGATGACAAAAAAATGTACCTGCTCAATCACAATCATGAAACGAAGAAATATCAACTGAAAAATGAACAATAGTATCTTTCCTTATTGCCTTTTTGAAATTATTTGGTTATTTAATCTTAGTTTGAATTGCTATAATTATTTGATTATTTGTATATTTTAAATTAAATAATAAAAATGAGAATTTATCTTTTCAAGATTTTATTATTGAAAGATTTTTAAGAGAAAAGAAAAGAATACTAGAGGAAGAAAAAAAAGAAGAAATTAAAAAACCTGATGTTTTGAGTACAATTTCAACTACACAACAGACTCAAGAACAAATTCCAACAATCACTGAACAAGAAGAAAATAATGAAAAATGACAAAATATAAATGATAATTTAAGAGAAGAAAATATATCAATTGAAAATGAAGATGATAAAATACCAGATTGGTTAAAGAAAATGGATCAAAGTGAAATAAATAATGAAGTAGAAGAAGAATTGACTTGAAAAACTGAAGAAGTTTCTATTAAAGATTATGAAGAAATTAAAAACTCTGAAGAAGCAAATATTGAAAATGAAGATGATAAAATACCAGATTGGTTAAAGAAAATGGATCAAAGTG
>CAZFLS010000092.1:0-5447 GCA_964518815.1 uncultured Candidatus Peribacteria bacterium | reverse complement strand
AAAACGTTCCCTATATCCCAAATTTGTAAATGTTTAATTCAGTCGGAAGAAGAAAAAATTATATCATCTGTACTTATTACATATTTTTCCCAATTATCTTTTATTTTTGTAAGATTTCAAAATTCTCTTTTGATCGTTTCTTCATTGTAAAGTAAATAAGTTACTTGAATATAAATTTTTTTATCTTTATTTTCTGCTACAAAATCTATTCCATAATTTAAAAAATTTCATACATATATTTTATATCCTTTTTGATTGAGTAAATTAAAAATATAGTTTTCCAATTTTTTTCAAATTGAATCTTCAAAAGAAGACGATAAATAATTATTAAAACAAAGATCATTAAAATAATATTTTTTTTCTCATTCTAATATTTTTTTTCATCTTAAATCAAATCTATCTACTCAATATATTGCAAGAGTTTGTTCTATAAATCTCAAATAATTACCTAAAGTAACAGTATTTGTATGTATTCATATTGATTTTAATTTTTTTACAATTGAATTTAAAGAAAATAAATTTCAAATATTATCCATTAAAAACAAGAAAACTTTTTCTAGTAAATCTATCTCTTTTATTTTATGTCTTTTTACAATATCTTTTAAAATAATTGTATCTTTTAATCATCTAACAAAAGTTAACCTTAGTTCCTCATCATCTAGATTATAAAGTTCTGGCATTCAAGAAAAATTAATATAATTTAAAAAATTTGCTTTTGAATTTTCTAATTTCTTAAATCATAAATATTCCTCATACGAAAATGGATAAATATTTTTTGAAATATATCTTCATGATAAATATGTTGCAAGTTCAGAATTGAGTAAATTGGAATTTGATCAACTTATAAATATTTCACAATCAAAATTTAAATCAGCTCTATAAGAATTAACGAGTTTTTCCCATCATTCTATTTCTTGAATTTCATCAAAAAATAGATAAACCTTTCATTTTTTACTAACTTTTTTAATATATTCTTCCACAATATTATTTAAATCATTTTTATCTTTAATAAAAGATAGCTTATCTAATTCAAAATTTAAATACAAAATATTTTTTGGATTAACATTATGTTTTTCGATAAGATTTTGGATTAATTGTCTTATTATGTATGATTTTCAAACTCTTCTTTGTCAGATTATTACTTTTATGAGATCTTTGGTATTTAAAAGTTTTTCAAAAAATTCAATATAAGTTGAGCGATAAAATCAGGTCTTTTTGACCTCAGAATCCCAAAAATTCACTTGCTCTAGAAGTATAATTATGTCATTATTTTTAGAAAGCATACTTTTTAATATTAAAAATAGTGTTATTTTTAGTAAGTATACTCTTTAATTTTAAAAAGTAAATAATTTATAAAAATTAAAATTTTCTACTTTTAACTTTTTATTTCCCTGTACTACCAAATCATCACGCTGATCTTATTGAGCTAAATTTTTTTTCAAAATTATCATATAATTTTTTATCGGTAATAAATTCAATTTCTGGAATATATTCTGTGCCAAAATTTCAAGAACCTATATAATATGGTAAAAATTCCATTTGTGTAAGACGACTATATTTTTCAAATTTTAATGTTTCTTTAGTAAAATTATATAATTGAATAAAATATTCTCATCTATAATCACTATCTATTACTGCAGTAGAATTTGCCAGCATCAAACCAAATTTTACAGGCAAACTACTTCTTGCAAAAATTTTTGCTTGCCATCCAAAAGGTAAATAAGTTTTTATTCATGTAGATATAATTTTAAGTCACCCTGCTTCTATTTCTAAATTTTCACTAATTTTTAAGTCCCAACACACAGCTTCAAGAGTTTTTTTCTCTGGTGTGAGGTTTTTATCATAAGTACATACTAAAATTTTTTCCATATTATAAAATTATAATTACTGGTTAATATTTTAGAAAAAAATATAAATTATACAAATTTAAAAATAGATTTGACTTAAAAAAAAATATCCTATAATAATCATACTTTAAAAAAATAAGTCGCAGACAGTAGGTATTCCAGATTGGATATAAAACCTGCCGAGACAAACAATCAATGACAATTTGAAATTTTGTCTTGATAATAAGTTCGCGACTAAAGGCGAATTTTTTTGATTTAATGCCCTAAATTTATAATTATAATTCATAATTTCTTAAACTATGCCAGTAAGTAAAGCAAAAAAATGAGAAATCTTAAGTCTACTTGAAGAAGAATTAAAAAAATCAACAGCTGTAACTTTTACAAAAGGTAATAAATTAACTGTTGAAAATATTACAAATATAAGAAAAGACTTAAGAAAAGTTGATGCTAAGTTAATACTTGCAAAAAAAACTCTTATAAAAATTGCATTTAAAAATATTTTTAAAATTGAATTAAAAGATGAAAATCTCTTATGACAAATTACTCTTCTTATCTGTTATAAGGATGCTATTGCTCCTGTTAGTACAATGAATAAGTATGCTACCGATTTTAGAAAAGAAGAAAAAATTAAATTTGTATGAGCATATTTTGATGGAAATATAATTAATGGGGAAGAAATAACAAGAATAGCTAGCCTACCTTCAAAAGAAGTTCTTCTTGCAAAACTTCTTGGATCTATGAAAGCTCCTATCGCATCTTTAGCTAGATTCCTTGATGCAGCAAAAATTGAACTTGAAAAAAAATCACTTGCTACTTTAAAGGATTTACTTAATAATGAAGTTAAAATTGACGAAATAAAAAAGGAAAATAATGTAACTGAAACTATAGAAAAAAATACTGAAGCTAAAATTGAAGAAAAAACAGAAGAAATAGTTAAAACTACTGAAGAAATTAAAGAAGAAAAAACCGAAACAGAAACTCAAGAAGTAATTGAAAAAGAAACTGAGACTGAACCTACTAAAACAAAAGAAGAATCAGAAGTCGTTAATGAGATTGAAACTGAATCTCCAAAAAAAACAACAAAAACCAAAAAATAAAAACATGATAAAAATAATTATTTTAATCAAATTATTTATAATTTTTAATTTTTAATTTCTAAACTATGTCTGAAGAAGTAAAATTAAGTGCAAATGCACAAAAAGCAATGGATCTTGTAGAAGGTCTTTCTATTCTAGAACTAGCTGATTTAGTAAAAGCTATGGAAACTAAATTTGGTGTTAGTGCAGCAGCTCCTGTTGCTGTAGCATGAGCTTGAGCCGCAGCTAATGCAGCAATCGACGCTGATGAAAAAACAACATTTAATGTTGTATTAACTTCAGCTTGAACTTCAAAAATTGCTGTAATTAAAGTAATAAGAGAAATTACTGGTCTTTGACTTGGTGAAGCAAAAACACTAGCTGACAACGGATGAAATATTAAAGAAAATGTTGATAAAGCAGAAGCTGAAAAAATCAAAAAATCTTTAGAAGAAGCTGGTGCAACAATAGAGTTAAAATAATTAATTCTAATACTTGAAAGATTAAAAATAACCCTGTACTGATTTATTAGTATGGGGTTATTTAATATAACTTGAAAAAAATTTCTAATTACAAATTTCTAATTTCTAATAAAAATTTCAAATGTTTTAATGTTAAATTGGCTATAGTAAAACAATATCTTAACATTACATTGGTCATTCATTAGTAATTATATATTAGGAATTTTGTTTAGCGTTTTTGGCATAAATAATACTATTTTAATCTTTACTCTAAAATCGCCTTAATTCTTCTTATTCAAGCACTAGAACTTTCTTCTTTTAAGATTTTAAATTTTCACAAATCTCAAGTATTTGTCACGTGTGGTCATCCACAAATTTCTTTACTAAAAGTTTCAACTTCATTTCAAATTGTGTAAACTTTTACTTTTTCTCCATATTTTGACTCAAAAACTCACATAGCTCAAGCATTTTTTGCGTCTTCAAGACTCATTTCTTCACAAATTACAGGAAGCTTTTTTGAAATAGCTTCATTTACAAGATTTTCAATTTGTTTAATTTGATCTTCTGTCATTTTTTCTTGATAAGAAAAATCAAAACGAAGTCTTTCTACGGTAATATTGCTTCATTTTTGAGTAACGCTATCTCATAAAACTTTTCTGAGTCATGCAAGCATTAAATGGGCTGCTGTATGTAATTTTGTAGTTTCTTCCGAACTATCTGCAAGTCATCATTTAAAGGTACCAGCAGATGCTGTACGAGAAAGCTCTTGGTGTTTTTTCATTTCTTCTGCAAATTCTCTTTCAAATTCTAACTCATGGAAAAACATTCAATATTTTACTAATTCTTCCTTGATCATTTCAAAAGGAAATCAGTAGGTTTGAAACAAATTAAATGCTTCTTTTCCGGAAATTGCATTCATAAAATCTGTATGATTAGAGCCAAATTCTCATTCATTACTCTGTCATGAATATATAGGTTTGTTTTTATATTTTTGAACAATTTTTTCTAATTCTTTAATCCCACTTATTAAAGTCTTTTCAAATTTTTCTTCTTCTTTTTGGAGCTCATCCAAAATAAATTTTTTATTTCTTTCTAGCTCATTATAGGTAGATTTATAATCATTTATTACTACTTCTCATATCTTACTAGTCCATAAAGATTTTTCTATCCCCAATTGTCTACCATATCTTATAGCTCTACGAATCAAACGGCGAACAATATATCATTGTCATACATTAGAAGGAGTAATTTGTCTATCATCTCAAATTATAAATGTTGCTGCTCTTAAATGATCTGTAATAACTCTTATTGCCTTTTTATTTTCAGGTAATGAATCATATTTTTTTCATGATAATTCTTCTATTTTAGCAATAATATTTGTAAATAATTCTGTCTTATAATTATCATCAAATCAATTTATTGCAGACAAAATTCTCTCCATTCACATTCAAGTATCTACATTTTTTTGTTTTAAAGTTTCGAGTGTTCAATCGGATTTTTTGTTATATTGCATAAATACATCATTCCATATTTCTACCCAATTTGGATGATCATCATTAAAACTTTTCGGTATTTTATCCAGATCACCTACCCAATAAAACATTTCTGTATCAGGACCACAAGGTCCACCAGTTTCAAGTCACCACCAATTATTTTTTTTAGGAAGTTTTGCAATTCTTTTTTCTAAAATTCACAAAGATTTCCATGTCTCAAAAGCTTCCGTATCGAAAGGAGAATCTTTATCTCATTCAAAAACAGAAACAGCAATTCTATTTTTATCTAATCCTAAATATTTTGGAGAAGTTAAAAATTCAAAACTCCAATTAATAGCGTCTTTTTTAAAATAGTCTCATAAGCTCCAATTACCAAGCATTTCAAAAAAAGTATGATGAGTAGAATCTCAAACTTCATCAATATCATCAGTTCTAACACATCTTTGGACATTTGTTAAACGAGTTCAAGAAGGATGTTTTTCTCACATCAAATAAGGAACAAGAGGGTGCATTCATGCTGTAGTAAATAAAACTGTAGCATCATTTTCTGGAAGTAATGATGCACTAGGA
>CAZFLS010000091.1:0-5512 GCA_964518815.1 uncultured Candidatus Peribacteria bacterium | reverse complement strand
ATGGAAAGAAGACAATAAAAAACTTTATGAAGAATTAAAGAAACAAGAATTAGAAAAGTTATTTAAAATATGAATTATAACAAAACCTGAATTTACAGCTGAAATTAATACCAGGGTAAAGATCTGGAATGAATATATTTTAAAAAGTCCTAACAGATAAGTAAATTTTAAAATCTTAATTATATTGATAAAATTAACACAGTGTATTAAACATTTACTGTCTTTCAGAATAACAGTATTATTTAAATAACAATAACTTCTACTCTTATTTAAGATAACATTATATTATATAAAAACTTATCTTTATGTTTTATTACTTTATCCCTTTTATTATTTGGTTAAATTAGATATGATAATTTTCTTGAAAAAGTTAGCTTCTAAGTATAAGAAAAAAGAGTTTACTTTTTCAATTTCCGACCCTTTATTTAATGAAAATTCAAGATTCCGACCCTTTTTCTTAGCTTTAATCCGTCAAAATGGAAAATCATATTTTAAACGATAATTAAATACGAACTCATTTTAATTATAAAATATGAAAACCCAAACTAAATTTATTTTACCATATAGTAAAGCGGTAGATTTAATATCTCTTAATCTCACAACATACATAGACATTTATTTAGAATTTAATGTTTCTAAGTGAAATATAAAAAATAGACTTAAAGAATCTGTTATTGTACCTTCTAATAAAAAAAATTGGATTGTCGTACTTAAAATTGAAAAAAATCCCAAATATAGTTATATATATCCTGAAGTAAAAGATACAATTGAAAGATCAAATTTAAGAGATCAGTATAATTCAATTTTGTTTAAATTTTATCTTGAAGAATTAGAAAAAAATATTAAAAAAATAAATGAAACTGAAAATTATACAATTGAAATACAATAAGGATTAAAATATATAGTTCTATAGCTTTGTATGGCCCTTAAAACACTAGTATATTTTATAAACTGCTTTTTAATTATTAGTTGTTTTTAGCTTCAAACAATGAAATTTTATATCTAATAATATTTGCAAAAAAAACGATAATTAGTTTATGGTAGTATTTTAGCTTTTATTTAAGCTAAAAACTGATTTTAATAAACTATTATCATGATTTCCAAAGATAATAAACAAAAAGTAGCTATTTGATACGCAAGAATTTCAACAAATGAAGCTTTACAGAAATATTCCCTTTGAGCCCAGAAAAAAGACATAGAAGAATATTGTAAAATTCACTCTCTTAAATTAAAAAAAATAGAATTTGAAAAAGCAAGTTGAACAAAATACAATAAGAGACCAAAACTTAAAAGAATTCTTGAGGAAGAAAAATTTGATTTAATTATTTCAACCAAAATAGACAGGCTCGCAAGAAATGTACTTGATCTGAATAAAATACTTTTGTCATTAAAAGAAAAAGGAAAGGAAGTAGTTTTTATCGAAAATAATATAGACACCTCTTCTTTAAATTGAAAGTTGTTTTTTAACATACTTTGATCCTTTGCAGAATTTGAAGCTTGAATGATATCTGAAAGAGTAATAAGATGACTTAGAGAAGCAAAAGAAAAAGGAAAGGTACTTTGAAGACCGAAAAGCAAAAATACTCTCGAAATTGAAGAGATAAATAAAATTAGAAATCTAAGACACAAGAAAATTTCTTTCTCAAAAATATCAAAAGAGCTTTGATATGCCAATTGAAGTGTAATATTTAATAAAATGAAAAATTTTAAGAAAAAGGACCTGTACAAAAAATTAATGCAACTTAAAAATACAAAAATAAAAAATACTTTTGCTAAAAGAAAAGAATTAGGCTTAAGCATAGGTAGACCAAAAAATATTTTAATTAACAATTATGGAAGCTAAAATTTTTAATAACATTTATTTTTTAAGAAAATTAGAATGAGAAGATGAAGAAATATATAACTTATCAGACTCTACTAAAGATATACAAAATAAATTAGCAGAATACAATAGTAATTGATTTAGTGTCCATAAAACAATTAATACTTTTATTTGAGACAGAAGAATTAAAGAAAACTTACGAGAAATTAAAGCTTGTTTTATAGACATCGACTACCCAGAAATAAAACAAATAAGCTTAAACGAAAATAATAAAAGATTAGAATATCTTAAAAATAAATTTGAATCAGAAATAAAACCTAAAATTGAGTTCATACATAATAAATACGAAATATACCCTGGGAATATAAATATAACCTATAAAGGATTTCATATTTATTATCCTTATACTCCAGATTGTTACTTTATAGAAGTAACTCGACATGAAAAAATAAATAGTTTCTTAATAAATTTCTTTTGAGGAGACACAAACGCAAAAGATGTTTCAAGAGAAGCAAAAATGGTCTGATTTATTGACCGGAAAGGTTGAGTAAAGTGTATAACAGAAGCATTGGAAATAGAAAAAATTCAAGGACAAATTACTAAAATAATAATTAAGAATGAATTTAAGATTGTTTTCAAAGAAAGAAATAAAAACTTAATAATTGAAAAATGAAAAATAAAAATAGAAAATAAAAATAATACATACAAAAAAGTAGAAATAATCAATCAAATTGATTCAAAGAAATTTATTGAAAAAGTTAAAGAATATTTTGAAAGTATTTTAGAAAAAAAAGATTATTCGCTATTTAGGGAGGAAAAACTAATAAAAATACTAAATAAACTTAAATGTAAAGACTGAGCTTCTGGTAATTTATTTGAAGAAAACGGAATAGATATAACATCTTGATTAAAGCTTAAAGAAGGGATTAATAAGTATACAATAAATGATTACAGTAAAAAAAACAGATCCTGAAACTATAATTTTTTAAAAAACTGAGTTTTAGGAGAAATAAGCGACAAAATTAAATTTAAAATTATTAATCAAATTCTTTTTAATGGTTTTGGTTTATCTTTAAATTTCAATACTGATAGAAAAACACTAATAGATTCAAAAATTTATTTTGATTTTTTAAAACAACCCATAAATATAAATACTCCTTGATATTGTAAGGTATTTATTTGACTGTTCTGCTATTTATATAAAAATATTATCACTAAAAATACTTTAGAATACAGTAAAGAAAAGGGATACACAATTACCTTTAATGATTTTTTACGAGAAGCTTTTGACCTAAATACAAAGATACAAAGGAAATATTATAAAAATAAAATAAAAGAAATATTAAAGGAAATATTAAAATTTAAGATTAGTTTTGATTGAATTTCAAAAAACATTTTAGATATAAAATTTATTAATCCGAAATGAAGGTGAAATACTGAAAAGATGATTATAAAGCCATTACAAAATAGAATATTTAAATTTGGCCAAAGCCCTTCTTTCATTAATTATAATATTTTAAAAATGGACAAATGATTTTCCAAATCACCTGAAATATTTTTGTTTTTACAAATCGACAACTTTTTTAATAATTGAAATTATAAATATACAATCAACTTTCAAAAGTTATCAGAGTTCCTTTGAATAGAGAAAAAAGAAAGGAAAATTCAAGAAAAATATATAAAAACAATACTTAAAAAAGGTAGAACAAACGGAATTTTTAAAGATTTTATTATTGAAAATACAGTTATAATAAGTAAGTATAAAATTAAATAGCTGAATAAAATTTTTATTTTCTCAAATTTAGTGTTTTTTATATACATAATCAAATTTGGTTTTTGGTTTTTTCTTCTAAAATTGCTTTAGAATAGACTAGCTCACGCTCTACGTGAGCACCCTTTAATTTTGTTTGGGTATATTATGTTTGTATTTAAATAATTTTTGCTTTAGCTATAATTTTCTTATATTTTCCTGAAATATAAAAATAGTTCCAAAAATAAGCATTTAATGAAAGTAATAGTCTTTTCCTAATTTTAAAAGTATTGTAATGTATAAAAAGTCATAAGTAAGAATTAAGCCTTGAGAGAATGTTTTTTTGAACATCCTTATTATTTAATCGAGTTTTATTTTCTCTGATAATTTTATTGATTGTCTGAATTGTTTCCCAAAAATTAGTTTTCAATCTTTTTCAAACATATATCCTAAATGGCTTTATAAAAGCTCAAAGAAATAAAACTCATTTAGTATAATGTTGAAGGTAGATTTTTTTTGGATGAAGATTAAGATCGAGATTTATTTTTAAAAATGCCTTAATTTTGGAAATAATTTCTTTTAAATAGTTTTTATTCTCATGTATCAAAATAAAATCATCGACATATCTTCAATAATACTTTATTTTAAGCTCTTTTTTTATGTAAATATCTAGATCATGAAGATACAAATTTGCGAATAACTGGCTTGTAAGATTACCTATTGGGAAACCAGTATTTTGTTTTGAAAAAAATAGACTCTTAGTTTTAGGAAGTCAAATCCAATCTAATTTTTTACCTTTTATTATGCAGTTTTTGGTTGGTTCATTTGAGATAATTATTCCAATTAAATGAAGTAAAAGTGATTTATCATCTTGATCGTACTTTTTGTTTATCATATTTTCAAGCATAGAAAACAAAATTGTCTTATTCATATTCATAAAAAAGCCCGAAATATCGAGCTTGAGAATATATGCATCTTTCTTGTAATTTTCTGTAGCTTGCCTTATAAATTTATCTATTCTTTGAATTCAAAAAAGTGTTCATTTATTTTTCCTACAACTATAACTGTCATATATAAATATTTTCTCAAATATAGGATTTAGCTTATTTATGACCAAATGATGGACGATTCTATCACGAAAATCCCCTGCAAATATTTCTCTTTTGACAGGCTTATCTACTATAAAGGCTATGCTTTTTCAAATTTTATATCTTCAATCGATTATTTCATTGTACAATTCTATCAGATTTGATTCATAATTTAGCTCAAATCTAATAGCATTTACTGTATTTCTCTTGTTTTTACGACAATCATAATAGGCTTGGAATAGTTCTCCTATGGTCATATTTATTTGTAAATTAACTTATAAAAAAATATAAGAAATAACTATTATTCCTTATATTCTCAATTAGTTCTTAAGGCAACGAACCGAAAACCCATAGCTACGATTGTTGTTGTTGGCAGGATTGAGGTTACTACTATTGAAATTCAGATTATAGGAATTGGTAGAATCGTTTGGGGTAGATGACCAGTAGTAACCATTGTAACCCTGATTGTTGTTGTCGGTGTTGAAGTTGCCTGCTTAAAAGTTAAAATAACATCTATACTAGTCTATAAATCCAAAAAAGGAAATATAGATCTTTTATTACTGATTAAAATCAGTGTGTTATTGAACTAATTTATGGCTCGCTTCATAAAACCTTAGCTTTATAAATTCTGGCCAGCAATATTATTTTTGCATGCTATTTTCTAATGAGAACAGTTGTTTTGAGATAGATTCAATGAGTAGATTTATATTTACAAATTTTTTTAAATCCAACAATTTTAAATCCTTACAGAGTCTAATATATAATCTTAAAACTTCTGCTTTTTCTCTTGCTGATTTAATATTGAGCAATCTATTATCAAAATTTGAATTTGCTCTATAAATACATGTTATC
>CAZFLS010000090.1:0-5533 GCA_964518815.1 uncultured Candidatus Peribacteria bacterium | reverse complement strand
GATTGAAAATAAACTCTGACATTTTATACCTACCCATTTTTGTCCATTATACCTATTTTTATAAAAATGAGAAAGATATTTTTTTGTTTCTTCAAATTTTTTTAGAAAAGAATTGTCTAATATATGATATTCGAAAAATAAAACTTTAATTTTTGAAAAAATATTTTTATTTATTGATAAAATTATATCAAACTCTTTTCATTCTATATCCATTTTTAATAAATCTATTTTGGATAAATTATTTTTATTTATATAATCATTTAATTTTACAAAATTAGCTTTTTTTAAAATTCAAGTTTTATTTAAAAAAGTATTATTATACAGGCTTGTTTGAGAGGTTTTTTCTAAATTTATATAAATAGAATTTTCTCAAGATTTATCTGAAATTCAAATATTGTTAAAGACAATATTTTTTTTAAAATTATTTAGAATTTTTTCAGCTCTTTTATAGAGATTTTTTTCTGGTTCAAAAAAATGAATTTGAAAATTATTATTTATGTTTACCTGATAACTGAATATTAACTTTAAAATATCATCTATATCTTTTAAAAAATATTTATCATAAAATCAAGTTTTTAAAAAAAGTGAATACAAACTAAAAAAACCTAAATGTCATCAAACATCAAATATTTGTTCACCATTTTTGATATAGTTATCTAGATTTTTATATTCTCTTTTTATAAAAATTTCATAAATAAGAGCTTTTTCATATTTATTGAAATCCATTACTTCATATATATTTTATAAATTTCCTCAATATCTTTTTTTACTTCCTCATCTCAAGAATTAAAATCATTTTTAATTTTTTCATCATTTTCTATTAAATATTCTCTAATTTTCTCAACATTATCTAAACTTGATTTTTTGCTATTTTTTATATTAAGTTCATATAAAATTTTATTCAAATAAAAATTAATATTTTTATCTATTGTTTTAATATCTCAGGCTAAAAGTTTATTTATTTCTTCAACTGTTTCATATGGATGTGGTACATAATATAAATTCAAAAATCAAACTGACGATCAAGAGGAATCATCACCTTCAGCTAAAATTGTAATATCTCAATAATTAAATACTGATCATAAAAAATGAGGTATTTTACTTGTAATTGTTTTAATTTTATCTGACTCCATTGTTTGTGTATTCAAAAAAACTCATTTCTGGTCAAATATCATAATTTTTCATGGTATGATTACACAAAAATCCATTTGTAAATCAATAAATTTTTCTTTTAATTTTAAGGCTAAAATTAATTGAGTTAACAATAACATTATATTTAAAACTCAATAAAGTCATATATTCAAAAAGTTTTTTGAAATAATAAAATCTATTACTATAACTATAGTAATTCAAATAAGAAGAAAATAATTAAATATTGTCTGATTAAAAAATGTTGTAAAAACTTTATCTCATTCTACTAATTGTTCTCTAGAATCATTTATTTCTACAATTATACTTCTTTCTCATCTAATTCTTCTAAATTTAAAAAGATAGATAATTACCGAATACAGCCAATATAAAAGATTTATTAAAAGTAATATTATCAATACATAAGTACTTGTTGTTTCTCAAAAATTTTTATACAACAAATAGCAATTAATTGGTAATATGAAAACAACAATTAACAAAAGCATCCAAGATCTAAGTAATCAATATATCCATGATCTTTTAATAATCATTACATATTTAACTCAATCTTTTTGAATATCTATTAATACATCAGAATCTCTGGAAATATTAAATGATTTAAAAAAATATTCGTAAATTGCTCTAAAATTTATTATCATAAAAACAATGTATAAAATTTTAAAATTTGGAAACTTTAAAAATATAATCGGCATTATAATAACAAATTAAAAAACTCAAATTAAAAAACTCAAATTATTAATAATTGATTGTACAAAAAAATTAACAATACTTAAAAATCAAAGAAAGTAAATAAATTTGATTTTTATTGTAAAATAATTAATATTCTCAATATTAAATCATAATTTATTATTTAATTATGAAATATTTAAAAAACACATTTATTTTGTTTTTTATAGCGATACTCCTTAAAGAAAATTATACTTTTGCTACACCATTTTTCTTTTCTTGGAATAATGAAGAATATATTCAAGACACAATCTTTTTAAAAAATATAAAATGAGCCAAAGTTGAGAGATCTTGAATAAGTAAAGTCTCACATTTAAGTCTAGATACAGATCCAATAAAATGAAAAATTGTCATAGTAAATCCTGAAACGGTTTTTATTAATAAAATTTCACTATTGGTAGTTGATAAAAACAGTAAATATTCTAAACAAGTAGAATTAAATCCTATTAACATTTATTCTTATTCAGATATTAGTTCCCAAGAACTTGATAAAATTTTAAAAGTTGATAAAGAATATTTAATATTAAGACATGAAGATGAGGTATTTATAGAATTTGAAAAATTACCAGATTTCACAAAAAATTGGAACAAACAGGCATACATAAAAGCTCAATGATTTTACGAAGAATATCCTGATCAATTAATACAATATGAAAAACTTAGAAAAGCAAATAATCTGCCGGATAAAATTATATTACCTAAACCTGATCAATATAATAAATATCTATATTATTAATAATTACTAAATTCTAATTTAAAATTTCTAATAAAATTTCAAATGTTTTAATTCTAAATGCTAAAATGAATTATAATAATCTAGTCATTCATTAGCCCTAATTTGTAATTATAA
This sequence comes from uncultured Candidatus Peribacteria bacterium, assembly GCA_964518815.1. Taxonomy (GTDB): domain Bacteria; phylum Patescibacteriota; class Gracilibacteria; order BD1-5; family UBA2023; genus CAYRGR01. The sequence goes on along the minus strand of CAZFLS010000090.1, from coordinate 2,808 downwards.
ATCAATTATTATATCTTAAAAAAACCCGCTTCAACAAATTGAAACGGGATAATTTTTATATATTTTAAAATTATATTTTCTTTCTTCTTATAAAGAAATATAACATGGCAAAAATTAGTGAAATAAAAATCAAAATTGCAATTTGAGCTGGTCATGTTTGTACTTTTACTACATTTGAATAATCAACAGATTCACTTTCTTTATCACCACAAACTCATTTGATAGCAAATTCATCATATGAGATTTTATCTCAAGAAATATTTATTGTATATTTATTAATTGTTACATTTTCAATTAAATTTAAATTACCATTTGAATCTTTTTTATAAACATTATAACTTGAAGCATCAGGAATAGAATCCCAACTTAATTCTGTAACATCTCACTTTTTTATAACTTTTACATTAGCTATATTAGAAATCATACATTTTCAAGCACTAGAAAGAGATAAATCAGCCTCTATAATATCTGATTTAACTCAAGTAATTTCTTTTTGATCTTTATCTAATGGATAAATTTGAAAATAATATTTTGCCATATCAAGACCTCAAATATACCAAGAATAAGTTCCATCTGAAGGTGATTTTATTTTTTCTTTCTCAAAAGTAATAGATTCATTTGTAAGTAAATCTATTCAAGTACCATATTTAATTTTAAATTTTACAATTTTATTTTGATCTTGATATTGATCTGCTGTAAAAGTAAAGGTTACCTTTTTATCTGAAACTTGAGATTTTACATTTTCAAAAATATTTTTACCAGTTTTTATGGTTATAGCAGATGTTTTGGTAGTAACTTTTCCTAATGAATTTTTAAGAGTAACATCAACATTATAGTCTCAAGATTGATCTGGTAATGTTATTTTTCATTCATAAACTCAAGCTGTAGCGGATTCTTTTAAAATTTCTTGTATGCCATTAATAGAAACACTAGCTTCAGTTAATCATTCTTCAGCCATCACTTGAATATTTATTTGAGATCAAGCTTGTGCTTCATTTCACTCTTTTATGATAACATTTTTAAAAATTGGTCAACTAGATTCTAATTTTACAAAAATTTTATCAGATTCTGCTATTACTTTATCTGTTCAATCAAGCACTTGTACATTTATAGCGTTATCACCTGGAACTAATCATTCCATATCATAAGCAAAACTTCAGTCTTCACTTGTTTGAGATTCTCAAACTTCCTTTGTATTTAAGAAAAATTTTAGTTTACTATTTTTTCTTGAATTTCAAGTTACTTTCACTTTACTATCTGAAATAGTTACACCATTATCTGGGCTACTTATTGTAATTTCTCATTTTGTAGTAGAAGTTGTACCAGCGCTTGATACAGTAACTTCTGTAGTTCATTCTAAATTATCATTATCTATATCTAAAACAGTAACTGTTATTTTTCATTCTTTGGTAAAAGAAAGTCATTTTGAAAAAGTTTTTTGTCACAAATCTGCAACTACAAATTGATATCAATCAACATAAGGCACTGTTGCTTTTGAATCATTATCTACACTTACATAAATAGTTCAAAGGTAATCTTTTTTAACATTTCAAGCTTTATCAACTGCTTTTACTATCAAATCAATTGCTTCTCAAATTTTTGTAGAAGTAGGACTTGTTGTTACTTCAAAATGATCTACTTTTGATGTACTATCACTTTGACTTCAAGTTGCAGCATTGACTAAACTAAAATTAAAAGTAAATAATGACATCAAGGTAATTATCGAAAGTACTTTTTTCATAAATTTTAAAGTTATATAAATAAATCTTGGTTATATTGTATAATAAAATGGTATTTATCACAAAAATTTATACTTTACAAAATGTAATTTTTTATTTTAATTATAAGTTAATAGTTTTAATTTTATCATTGTTATCAAGAAAATTCGGTATATTTTGTACAGTAATAAAAGATTGATAATTATTACATTTTTCCATCACCAAAATAATATGATCTTTATCTAATTCTGAAAATATATCATCCAAAAGTAATATAATATCTGTTTTATTATATTGTTGTATAAATGCAATTTGTAAGAATTTTAAGCCAATAAGTATACTCTTATTTTCTCAATGTGAAAGATAATTTTCAGCTTTATAGGATTTATTTCAAATAATTACATTGAAATAAAAATTATCCAAATGTGGTCAAATATAAGTATATCACAATAAAATATCTCGATCTAAATTTTTTTCTAAATAATTAGAAATAGAATTTGAAATATTATCCAAATCAACTTTTGTTTCATAAATAAACTTTAATTTGTATTTATTTTTCAACATATCTTCAATTATTTTTATATTTTCTTCAATAAAAATTATAAACCTTTTTCTAAAATCATAGTACTTTAAAGATATTTCTATAAAAGCATTATCCCAAAAAATTAATTCCCTTTTTGTAGTATTCTTTTCAAAAATATTTTTTAAAACTTTATTTCTATTTTTTAAAATCTTTAGATAATCTGATTTTATTTTTCAAAAAACAATATCAGATAATATTAATGTTTCATCTAAAAAATCTCTTCTTAATGATGGTCATAAATATATCAAATTAATTTCAAATGGAGAAAAAAATACAGAAGTAAGATTGACTGTTTTAAGGTATTTTGACCTAGAAACAATATTTTTATTTACGATAAAATTTATTTTTCTAGTTTTTGAATCAAAAGTAATTTTATACTCTTTTTCAAGAAAATCTTCTATTATTTCTCAAGATATTAATATATTTCATTCAGAAAAACGAATTAATTCATCTATTGGTTGAGACAAAAAAATTTTTGAATTTGTAAGTAAATAAATTGCTTCCAAA